>CAZAMZ010000056.1:0-9034 GCA_964486375.1 uncultured Synergistaceae bacterium
GTCTTGGCTCCCTGTCCTCCCCTTCCATGCCATCGGACTTCGATGACTTCTGACATAAATACCCCTCCTTTATGGAAGATGCCTAAACGGTTTATAAAAACATTAACTGGCTGACACCTAAAATGATATCACATTGGCCTGCAAAAACCGTTCGAACGACTATCCTCCGGTTTTGGGGGCCAGAGACGAGAAGTGAAACGGGAACAAAAATGGACAAGGAATGTTTATAATGGCAAAAGGGTCAAAAAGATCCCAGACAGATAGAGTAAAGAGCCGCATGTATATTGTATGTAGGACATTCCCCGTGTCAAGTGTGGGAAATCCTTTCTCTCTTTATTGTGTTCTCCTGCCAGGAGGTGGTCTGAAATGACTCTGGACAGGATCCTGATAACCGGGGATCCCATGAGTGCCCTTACGTCCCTGGCCGATCTTGATCTCCGGCACAGGGCCCTCGAGATCGGTTTCGGGAATGGCGAATTTATTGAGCATATGGCACTTCAGATGCCCCAGGGATTATTCGTAGGGATCGAGATATCAATGAACTGTGTGATGAAGGCGGTTAAAAGGGTCAAACGATCAAACCTGTCAAACGTCAGGCTGATAATGGGTGATGCCCGGTTTCTTCTCAGAGACCGTTTGCCTCTGGAATGGTTCGATAAGGTATATATGAATTTCCCCTGTCCCTGGCCCAAGAAAAGACATGCCAGGAGAAGGGTAACAGCATCCGGTTTTTCGGATATGCTTGCAGGGGTCCTGAGAACGGGGGGAACTTTCGAACTGTTGACCGACGACGTTGATTATGCCCGGGAAGCGGAAATCACGATCCCCCTGAACCCTGCACTTGACCTTGAAAGGTTCGAGGTTGATCCGGAAAGGAAGGTGCAGACGAAATACGAAAGACGATGGCGGGGAGAGGGCAAGGAGATCTTTCTGCTGAGCTTCATCAAGAGCAATCGTTCGCAAAACCCGAGGATGGGAAAGGAGGTGCCGGATTTGCATAGGGCATTCCAGATGCCTTGCCCGGATGTTTCTGCCGTATCGGCACTAAAAGGCCGCAAGGGAGGCGAAAGGGACTCAAGATGGGTTTTCAGAGAGGCTTTCGCCAGTTCTTCAGGTGTGATCCTTGTCGAGGTGCTGACCTCCGATGAGGGATTCGAGCAGTCGTTCTTTTTCCGGATCGTCCCCCGAGGAGGAGGCTGCATGGTAAAGGTGGATCCCGCCTCCCGCCCGTTTTCCACTCCTGCCGTAAGCGGTTCCTTCCATGATGTGTCCTCCTTTCTGGAGGACCTGGACCGATGAACGGGTTTGCAATTTCCCCCATAGGCTTCGTCAGATCGAGATTCAGCTCTTTTCTGCCCCCGGAGGAATTCAGGGGCGTCGAAAGCGAGATCATGATCCTCCCCTGTTTTGAGGAGGCTCTTGACGGCCTGAAGGACGAGGATTCCCTCCTTGTTCTTTTCAGGTTCCATCTTTCTGAAGGCTATTCCATGAAAGTCCACCCGAGGGGAGACATCAGCAGGCCCCTCAAAGGTGTTTTTGCGACCTGCAGTCCCAACAGGCCAAATAATATAGGTCTCAGCCTGGTCGGTCTCAAGGCTATCCACGGAAGGATAATCAGGGTGGAGGGCCTTGATGCGCTGGACGGAACGCCTGTCATAGATATCAAGCCGTTCAGGGATATTAACTTCCTTCCCGTCATGAAGGCTTTGCACTCCGAGGTCAATGGCCCTTGAAGGAAGTCCGTCCAACATCAGGGATCGTCCTGCAGGCCCTTTTCAACATTCTTGGCCCCCCTGAGGGCAGGTCTTTCCTCGATCTTTTCGCCGGGACCGGGCGAGTCGGAAGGGAGGCCCTCTCCAGGGGGTTTTCCCCGGTCGTTTTTGTCGAGATATCCTACAGGCATGCGGAACAGATCAGAAGATCGGTCCCCGGCAATAACGGAGAGGTCATCAGGATGGATGTCAGAAGAGCCATCCCTTTCCTTTTATCAAGGCATGACCGTTTTGATGCGATATTCGCCGACCCTCCCTACGGCACAGGCTGGATTCCGAGGATGGCCCGATTGACAGGCCTGTTGTCTGGTATTATGAAAGGAAGGGCAATTTTTGTCCTTGAGCATTCTTCAAGGGAACGATTCGACCCCGGCGGCTGGAAAGGGTGGGACATATCCACAAGGACATACGGAGAGTCATGTCTCTCGTTTTTCAGAGAAGACTCCCGAAAGGGGGATGGTGCAGTTGATCAGGGCGATGTACCCAGGTTCATTTGACCCGATTACAAATGGCCACATATACATTGCGGAAAGAGCCGCGGCAATTTTCAGCGAACTGACCGTCGGGGTTCTCAACAATAGCCAGAAAACCTACACTTTCTTGAAAGAAGAGCGGGAAACAATGACCAGGGAGGCTCTGAGCCACTTGCCGAATGTCAAGGTCAAGCATTTCGAGGGTTTGCTGGTCGATTTCATGAGGTCAGAAAAGTGCAGGGTGATCATACGGGGACTCCGGGCGCTTTCAGACTTTGAATACGAGTTCCAGCTGGCTCTCATGAACCGGCAGCTGGCTCCCGAGATCGAGACCTTCTTCATCGTCACAGAGGCGAAATACTCATACCTTTCAAGCCGTGCGGTGAAGGAGGTTTTTCACTTCGGGGGTGCCATACACGACATGGTCCCTCCGGGAGTGTTCAGAAGGCTCAGGGAGAGGTTCCCCCCGGTACCCGGTTTTCGCCAGGTCTGACTGGAAGGGTCCCTGATTCCCTGGACATGTCCGTTGAGGGGATAAGGTTCTCCCATATAGCCGAAGCACGGTATTCCAGGTCTGCGATCATCCTTTGATATGAGCCCTTCCTTCCTCGCGGGCAGAATATCACCGGTAGAAGGGAGGTGGACCTCATCAGCCTCAGGAGATCCTGTCCCTTGCGATCCCAACCCAGGACCCTGATATAGGGAGGTCCCATACGCTGGGCTTCCCTGTTCGATCGATGGTCAAAACCCATCAGGATATGTGATGCAAAACGCCGGATCTTGCTCCCTGGATACCTTCTGCTGGTGCATAAGCCTGTGAATTCATCAAATGACCCTGCCATGAGAGCGCTGGAAAGCAGAAGGTTCTCGATCCCTTCCCGCATTTCGGCATGCCTTGAAAGCCTTGACGGTCCATCCCTCAGTATTATCGTCCTGAGGATCCTCCAGAAAACATCGAGGGACAGAAGGCATCGCCCACCTGAAATCACCCTTTCCAGAATATCCAGTGTTGCGGCCGGCATGACATTCCTTGCAGGACCGGAAAGCCCCTCCCTTCTCAAGGTGGACCTTATCCAGCTGGCACTTGCAGTACCTCCGGAGGCGCCCCCATGGTGACCCTCGCCAGACCTTTTCACCGGTACGACTTCGAAAGGGTACCCCATTTGCCTTATTCGAAGAACATATTCCTGTGCAAGAGTGTTGTTGGGTGAGGAGATCATCCTGCCTGCCCCCGGTATCGATGCCTCGATCGCATTCGACCTTGCCTGTGCGTAGGAAAAGCCCTGATCCAGGCAAGTCCGCAGGACTGTTTTGAATTCCTGCGGTTCCCTGATCAGGATATCCGCAATATCGTCGAGCGGTGCTTCAGGGTTTTCCATGCCAAATGAGATGTGGGTAACAATACCGGAAGAGAAAAGAAGATCTACTGCGGCCGGGCCGAAAACACCTGCGTTGTGACAGGAGAAAGCCACCGGAAGTTCTATGACAAGACTGGCACCGGATGAGATGGCCATTTCCGTGCGGCTCCATTTGTCGGTAAATGCCGGCTCCCCCCTCTGTACAAAGCTCGAGGAAAGCACTACCAATGCCGCGGAAGCACCCGATGTTTCCAGAGCTCTCTTCATGTGGTATAAATGTCCATTGTGGAAGGGGTTGTACTCGGCAATGATCCCGACAATTTTTTCTTTTGCCAAGGACCCGGACCATCCTTTCTCCCGTAATGCTTTCTGATTATCTGATTGTACGATATAAAAGCGGGATGGTAGCGGTCAAGGACGAGGAGGTTTGAACAGGGATGAAGGTGTTGGTGCTCAACTGCGGAAGTTCCTCTCTCAAGTACCAGCTTTTTGACATGACCTCGGAGGAGGTTCTGGCCAAAGGGCTGGTTGAGAGGATCGGGATCGACGGATCCAGGGTAAAACACGAGAAGACAGGCATGGAACCCCTGAAGTTCGATGTTGCCATACCAAACCACAAGGTCGGCATCAAGGTAGTGCTTGACACTTTGCTTGATGGTGACCAGGGGGTTATCGAAAGCCTCGATGAGTTGCGAGCCGTGGGTCACAGGGTCGTCCATGGAGGAGAGAAGTTTGCCCGTTCAGTGGTTGTGGACCAGGAAGTCCTGGACGTTATCGAGGAATGTGTGCCTCTTGCCCCGCTGCACAATCCTGCAAACCTGATGGGTGTCCGTGCAATGATCGAGGTACTCCCGGACGTACCCCAAGTTGCGGTCTTCGATACAGCTTTCCATCAGACAATGCCCGATTACGCCTACATATATGGACTTCCATTCCATTACTACGAAAAGCAGAGGATCAGGCGGTACGGTTTTCATGGAACAAGTCATTTCTACGTTGCCCACCGTTCGGCCGAGATGCTCGGAAGACCTATCGAGGAACTGAAGATCGTGACATGCCACCTGGGCAACGGCAGTTCCATTTCAGCGGTCAAAAACGGCAAGTCAGTAGACACAAGCCTCGGATTTGGCACTGTCCCCGGCGTGCTTATGGGAACCCGTTGCGGCGACATAGATCCGACGGCACTTCTTTACCTTATGGAGCTTGAGGGCATAGACCCCAAGGCCATGAGCCATATCATTCACAAGGAAAGCGGGATTCAGGGCATCTCCGGGATCAGCAGCGACCTGAGGGATGTCGAAGATGCAGCCGGGAAAGGCAACGCCAGGGCTGAACTGGCGCTGAAAATTCTCTGTTACGGGATCCGTAAGCACATATGTGCCTATGCAGGTGCAATGGGAGGCATAGATGCCATTGTCTTCACTGCCGGCATAGGGGAGAACAGCTCTACGGTCAGAGCCATGGCCTGCGAAGGCCTGGAATTCCTTGGCGCAAAAATGAGCCTGGAAAGGAACAACGTCAGGGGGAAGGAAGCTTTCATCAACGAGCCCGACTCCAGGGTCAGCATCATGGTCGTTCCGACAAACGAGGAGCTTGTAATAGCAAGGGATACGAAGGAACTTGCCATAGACTAGGATGGCCTGCTGCAGGTTCATGCAAGGAGAAGCCCAAGATGCCGATAACCGGAAAGCCCCGTAACTGGTCCTGTGAGTTTGACGGAAATATTGTTGCCGATTCAGGAGGGGGCCTGGTTGTTTCATGTGAACTTCCCCTGGATGATGTCCTGTATCACTGGGGACAGGATTACGTTTTTAAAGGGCCGATCTCGGTAAGGGCTTTTGTGTCGGGTGACCGTTCGGGAGTTTCTGTTGAACTGTCACTTAAAGGGAAAGGGGAGGTCCCCTGCGCCAGGTGTCTCGAGCCGGCCTCACTTGCTATTTCCGGAGATTTCCTGTATTTTTATAGGCCGTTGCCGGGAAATGAGGAAGGAACAGGGGAAACAGCCGAAGGGTCAGGCGAGGAGGACGTTATTCTGATCGATACCGTCGAGAAAGTAATCGACATTTCCGAACAGGTATGGGAGTCACTCATTCTCTCCCTCCCCGAAAAAAGCCTGTGTTCTGAAAGCTGTCTCGGACTTTGTTCCTTTTGCGGCGGAAATTTGAACAATGTGAAATGCAGCTGTTCCAAAGGTCAGGCCGATCCGCGTTTCGAGGCCCTGGCCGGTTTGATGGAACAGGGGAACGGCGATGTTCCAGGGAAAGGAGGGGACAGTGGTGGCAACTCCAAAAAGTAGGACTTCCCACACAAGGACAAGGCAGAGGAAGGCCCAGTGGCTAGGATCGTTGAAAAGCCCTGGTACCACAGTTTGCGCCAACTGCGGTGAAGTGGCCCAGATGCACAGGGCATGTCCCGAATGCGGCCATTACAGGGGCCGTCTTGTCGTTGAGCAGAAACAGGAAGGCGAGGAGAAGAAAGAGTCCTGACGTGATCAATGATCACGGATCCGCACGAACGAAATGCCAGGGGGGCCTCAAGGTCCCCCCTTTTCGTACTCCGGTCCCATACCTTCAAGGAAAGCCCCCGCACGCCCCCCTTCAATGTTATTGCATGCATTAACCCCACTGTTCGCAACCAGCTGTTCGTCACACATCTCTCGTCACTGTTCACTGTTGACCGTCATTCATTTCTCGATTATACTCCCAGATCATATAACCTGATAATAGCACCAGGTCATAAAGGAGGGCCCATGGGCAGATCTGCTGTGAGAAGGACCAGACAGAACCGTATAATCTCGGAACTGGAGGCCAACCCCCTTCTTACTGATGAAGAGATAGCCGCGAATCTCGGTGTGAGCGTCAGTACTGTCAGACTTGACAGGGCCTTGCTGGGCATACCCGAGGTCAGGGAAAGAATGAGGTCAATGGCCAACCAGGCCGGTTCGAGACTGCGCTCCCTGAAGAGGGAAGAGGTCATAGGAGACCTTCTTGACCTTCAGCCCGGGGAGTGGGCTCTTTCCACCCTTCAGACCAACAGGGAAATGGCATTCAGGCACACCGATTACGTATCGGATCATTATATCTATGCAATGGCAAGCTCACTGGCTATCGCGGTTATTGAAGCCGACATGGTAGTTACCGGATCTGCAAGGGTCAGGTACAGGTCTCCGGCAAAAGTTGGAGAAAGGCTTGTTGCGAGGGCAAAGGTCGGTACTAGAAAAGGGAACAAGAACGTAGTAAGTGTGAGAATAAAAGTAGGGGATCAGGAAATATTCATCGGAAGATTCATTACCGTCGAGAAGGATTGTTCCGCCGTATCCCTGGAGTTTGAGGAGAGTGGTCCCATTGCTGCTGGCTCTTGATGCTATGGGTGGAGATAACGCTCCGAAGGAGACCTGTGCCGGAGCCGTGATGGCATGCGGCAAGTTCCCTGATCTCGAGATAGCCCTGGTGGGGGATGCGGAAGAAGTCAAACCCCTTTTGGAAAATGCTCCTGCATCTGTCCGGACAAGGCTGCACGTTGTCCATGCGGAAGAAAAGATCACCATGGACGAGCCGCCGGCTGTCGCTGTCAGGAAGAAGAGGCATTCAAGCCTCAGGATAGCAATGCAGATGGTCCGTTCCGGAGAGGCAGTAGGCTGTGTTTCTGCTGGAAGCACCGGTGCCATTGTCGCGGGGGGAGTTCTGCTGGTTGGGAGGATACCAGGGATCGAACGCCCCGGACTTGGCGTACCCCTTCCCGCCGTTGACAGGATCTCCATGCTTATAGATATCGGTGCGACCGTACGTTGCAAACCTCTTAATCTTTACCAGTTCGCCCTCATGGGCGATGTTTATATGAGGAAGATAATCGGTGTTGAAAACCCTTCGATAGGCCTCCTTTCAAATGGCCAGGAGGAAGTAAAAGGCGATGAACTGATCATTGAGGCCAGGGAATATTTCCGCAAAGGCAAACTCAATTTTATCGGCAACGTCGAAGGAGGAGGCATACCCTTCGGTGTGGCCGATGTTGTGGTATGCGAGGGGCTTACGGGAAACATTCTCCTCAAGTTCATCGAGGGCACAGGAGAAGCTCTTTATTCCCTTGTCAGCGATGAGATCAACCGGAGACTCCTTCCCAAGGTGGGTATGCTTTTCATGCTGCCAATGCTCAAAGACCTCTGGGCAAGGTTCAATTACGAGGAAATAGGCGGGACACCGCTTCTGGGCGTGAACGGTGCTGTTATAAAAGCCCATGGAAGGTCACGGGCACGGGCTTTATGCGGCGCATTGGGAGTAGCCAGGGGTTTTGTTTCCAAGAGAGGCGTAGAGACCATAGCCGAAGAACTTACGAGGGAGTGAGAATGGCGTGAATATCAGGTTTTGCAGCCCGGTTGAGCTTCTTGGTACAGGGATGTATGTCCCTGAGCAGGTTATCACGAACAGGGATCTTGAGAAAATTGTAGAAACAACTGACGAGTGGATCACTGAAAGGACAGGGATCAAGGAAAGGCATATCGCCTCCAAAGGAGAAACGACAAGCGATTTCGCGGCCAGGGCGGGCTTGCTGGCACTTGAGAAAGCGGGAGTTAAGCCGGGAGATCTGGATATGATAATCGTGGGAACCAATTCCCCCGATATGCTTTTCCCCGGCGTAGGGCCAATTGTACAGGGTAAGATAGGGGCGACCAGAGCGGGTGCATTCGACGTCCAGGCAGGATGTACAGGCTGTGTCTACGCCCTTGTTCTGGCGTCGGCAGGGATCAGGGCGGGGCTCTGGAAAAAAGTCCTGGTGATAGGATCCGAAACCCTTTCGCGCGTCATAGACTGGAAAGACCGCAATACCTGTGTCCTGTTCGGTGATGGGGCCGGGGCGGTCCTGCTTGCCGCTTCGGAAGGAGAAGACTCTGTTCTTGCTGCTGAACTCCATGCTGACGGGGGGGCAAGTGATTTAATTGAACTGCCCGGTGGTCTTGCGGCAAACCCGGCCTCAAAAGAGACTTTGGAGAAGGGGCTCCATTTCGTAAAAATGAAGGGCAACGAGGTTTTCAAATACGTAAACAAGGTCATACCCCAATTTATGAATGACATTTGCGGAAAGGCCGGTCTCACGACCAGGGATATAGATGCCTGGATCTTCCATCAGGCCAATCACCGGATAATCGAAGGGGTAATGAAAAGGTTGGGTGTTCCCCTGGATAAAGCTGTCATTAACCTCCAAAAATACGGAAACACATCGGCTGCATCGGTTTTTATCGCTCTTCACGAAGCACTGGAAGAAGGACGGATCTCCAGGGGGGACAAGGTCATGATGGCCAGTTTCGGCGCGGGAATGACCTACGGAGCCATGGTCCTCCGGATATGAGGTGAAAGCAATGGATATTAACAACAGGGTCACAGAACTGCTTGGTATCCCGTATCCCTTGATCCAGGGCGGCATGGCGTGGGTCGCT
>CAZAMZ010000057.1:0-9027 GCA_964486375.1 uncultured Synergistaceae bacterium
GGGACGTCGACAAAGGCGGTATCGGCCATGTATTTGCCCCTGTCAGCGAAGACAAGTTTCATCGCTTCGGAAAGGGTGTGCAGATACTGGGGTGAATTATGCTTCATGGACCTGATGGGGAAGTTCTCAAGGATGTTCAGCAGCTGTACGATATGAGTTCCTCCGCTGGAAGCCGGGGGAGTGGAGTAGATATGGTACCCCCTGTAGGTGCCGTAGGCCGGATCGGATATCTTGACCTTGTAGTTCTTGAGGTCGCCCATGGTCATATTGCCTCCGGACCGGTTTACGGCGGATACAACGGATTCACCTATGGGGCCTTCGGTCATTGCCTTTAGCCCATGGTCCGCTATCAGCCTGAAGGCCTTTGCAAGGTTCGGCTGCTTCAGTGTCTTCCCTGCTTCAATGGGGAGACCGGTTTCGAAAAATGCCAGGTCGTCCAGGTCGTTGTTCATGGCGATCTTTTCGAAGTTGTCGGCGATAATTCCGGTCTGCATCGGGTGGACTTCAAAACCTTCTTCAGCAAGACGGAGGGCCGGTTCGGCGACTTCGGCGAAGGTCATGGTGCCGTATTTCTCAAGGGCTTCAAAGATCCCGAAAAGCTGACCCGGTACGCCCACTGCCTTGCCGCCCACGGTGGACCATTTCTCGTCCTTGGACTGCTGGGAAGCGTACATGTCCTTTGTGGCCGAAGCAGGCGCGACTTCACGGTAATCAAGGAACACCACTTCACCTGTTTTTGCGTTCCTGATAACCATGAACCCGCCTCCGCCAAGTCCAGAGGCGTTGGGTTCGACCACGTTGAGAGCCAGCATTGTGGCTACCGCGGCATCAACGGCGTTGCCGCCCTTCTGCATGATCTCTACACCTGCCTGTGAAGCAAGTACGTGCGCTGAAGACACCATTCCGTTCTTTGCCATCACTTCTTCCGCCTCTACCGCCATGGCCGCACCGGCCGCCATGGTAAGAGCGAGAGCCAGAAGCACTGCCGATATCCTTTTCATCCTTAACTTCCTCCCTTCGTTCCGGAAAAATATGTTCAGATCTAAAGACACAAACCGCCATTTTGGCGGATGTTGCCTGTCATTACTGATGCGGGAGAGGCGACAGGAATGCCCCAACGCCCATTTCAAGTATTTCCTGGTAACCCGGTACTCCTTCAACTTCCACGCCCAGCCCGGGTTCGATAAGATCCAGCGTGGCAAGGAATGCAAGAATGGCCCCGGTATGCCTGGCCACCCTCAGGTCCATGGGTTGATCCCTCTCGTAAGGGATGAACAGGTTTCCCAGTTCTGATGCTTTTGCATAGAATTTGTCCTCACCGGTAAGGGCGAGTCGTTCATCGGTCCTCCCCCTGAGCCTGCCCTGGCTCGGGTTTCCCGTCTCCATAAGTATCGGCATCGTCCCTGTTGAGTCGCCCCATTCCCTGTGAGTGAGTCCCCTGAGGTTTCTGGGGGAAGGCTCAAGCCTCATGGTGATGCCCTCAGCCTCCAGTTCCATGGTTACCATTGCCGCCAGCATCATGCTGCTCTCGTGGGCAACAATGGCATTGACCACAGGGTATTCGGGGCTTGCTTCATGGATATCGAAGGCCAGGTCTATCTCCTCCCTGAGCAGCAGTTCAAGGAGTCCCCTTGCAAGGCGCTGGGTAAGGGGGCCATCCTCGACTCCCGGGTGGGCCCTGTTAAGATTTGCCATTTCACTCCCGGAAAGTTGCTGTCCCGACGCTTCGTGAATGTAAATATCAGGGTTGGGCCACTGGTGGACGGGGTTGGTAGCACGGGAGCCGTAACGGAAAGACCTTACGCTTCCATCGGGAAGGGTAAAGTGCATTCTCTGCGGTGATGCTTCCTGGGGGGAGTTGTGGCCGAAGGCGGACATGTTGGCAAAGGGTATCACGAAAAGCTTACCCCTGTTGACGGTGGCTCTTTCGAGAAAGATGACGGCAGTCATGGTCGCCGCCGGTTCGTTCGGGTGGGTTCCCCCCATGATAAGGACCGATCCTCCGGGGACTCCGCTGTCCTGGATGAAAACAGGGGTATCCACAGGTGTGCCCGATATGTTCGGGAACCATTCGGAAAGCATATGCCCATCAAACCCGGGTGCCGGGACAACGATATCGGGCTTTCTCATTTCAAGAAAGTTCCTGCCCGTAAAGGCCGCAAGCAAAAGGGCACATGCAAGAAGGAAGGCTGCCGTGGTCCTGTTTCCCTTTATGAATGACACCGGCCCCACCCCCTATTTGATAAGCAGGATACGAAGGACAAGGGGAATGATCACCATGGTCGCGGTAACCTGTTTCCAGAAGTCCTTCTCCCTGAACATGCATCTGAGTACGAATACAAGGATGAAGAGGGCTATTGCCCTGTAAACAAGGGTCATCATGGCAGCCTCCTAGTAAAGGATCCCCGCAATGTACTGGGCTCCCAGGATCACCGCTATACCCCATACAGCGGTGAGCAGGGCCGGTACTATACAGTAGCGGAGAACCCTGAAGTAGTTCTGCTCGCCCACGACCTGCGCGGCAAAGATCCCGGCAAGTGCTGTCGGGGGCATAAGGTCTCCCAGTCCAGCTATAAGGCTCAGGGCAGAGCCGACAAGGATCTCGTTCCTGCCCAGGAGGGCAAGCAGGAAGGGAACCCCGAGGACCGAGGCTGAACCGAAGGCTGAGACGGCGCCGAAAAGGGGCATCGATGTCGCGATACCCACGTAAAGCAGCCATGCCGGAAGGGCAAGAGCAGAGACTACGACGAAACCTCTTACCCCGATCAGTGTCATGATCTGGATGAACATACCCACGCCCATAAGGATGCCCATTACGGGCAGGGCGTCATTCACGGCACTGGTGACCGTTTCGGGAATATTCCAGCGGACGCCTGAAAATATCCCCACAGCTGAAGCCATGAGGAAGGAAAGGGGCATTCCAAGGGATGGCCAGACCTCGGGGAAAAGACGTTCTCCCCCGAGCAGGATCACCAGTGCTGCCATTGGAAGAAAAAGCCTGGCAGTAAGGGGGGTCCTGGCCATTCTCGCCAACTCTTCCTCGAGTCCCGGATCGTGCCTCTGTTTCCTGAGGGACGGGTAGACCAGCCAGAGGGCAGTGAAGATCGCAAGGGGGACCGTGCATATAAGGAGTGGTATGCCGAAACCGACGTAGGGCATGTCTATTCCGCCGCCGATGATCATTGCAGGAAGGTTTATCGGCGGGGCGATCATGCCGTAAATGGCTGACATTGCGATGGCAGCCGCGGTATGAAGGATCGGCACCCCGAGTTTTATCATCACCGGGGCGACAAGAGCACCGGTTGTAAGAACCGCTGCAGTCGACGATCCCGTTATCATTCCCGGTATCATTATGAGGAAAACAATACCCAGGGAGAGCAGCGCAGGGAAGGACCTGAACCTTCGGATCATCCAGGCTGCGACCGATTCAAGAAGACCCGTCGCTTCAATTGTCTTCATGAATATCATGGCCGTTGAGATTATCAGTATTGTGTCTATGTATCCGAACATGCCCTCTACCAGGTGCCTTAGAGGGATCCCTTCGCCCCCGAGGAGAGAACCTGCAACAGCCGCGAGTCCCATTGCAACGGCAATAGGCAGTTTAAGGGCGAAAGCCCCCAGGGCGAATGCCGCGATCATTGCAATGGTATAAAATCCTTCCGGCCAGAACCAGTTCATTTCCAGGACCTACAGGACTCCCCAGTCGGAGAGGTCCTTCTTAAGGGGTTCGTCTACGGCCCTTATTGTCCCAACCTCGGTGATCGGCGTGTCCTCTCCCTTGAGCCTGTCGAAAAGGCCGTCATGGTTCCCGCCCTGAACGATCGTTAGCCTGTCCGCAAGGGGTACCACCGCCTCGATGAACATGTCGGAAAGGGTGCCTCGCCTGCCTGCTCCTCCGACGTGCATTACAAGTATGTTCGCGCCGCTATCCTTCGCTTTCCGGATCAGGGAAAGAGCCCGTTCTTTTTCCTGTTCCTGGTTGATGCCGGCAGCGCCGAGACCTTTTGAACTGCCTCCCACTACGGCGATCAGGACCTTGTGCCCTGCGACGTCCTCCGGTTTCATCAGCGCATCGAAGTCGGTCTCGACCTTAAGGTTCTTCAGGACCACCATTACCATCATGGCATCTGGGCTCTGACCTACAGAAGTGAGGGCCACATCTGCAGCCATAGCAGCTGAAGAAGCCGAGAAAAGCAAGCACATTCCCAGTATCAATAATGTGTTCCTGGCAATTCCTCTACGCATGGGAACACCTCCTTGTCAATCTGCCCGGCCGGTATGGATCCGAGTTTTATTCACATCTTTTATTCAAGTGCCTATTTGAAAAAAGTCCATAATTTCTCTCATATTTATATTATGACAAAATAGCACTGCGAACAAATGCATAAAAACCGAAACGATACTGCGGTCTTTTGGCATAAACCCGAATGCTGTGATAAAGTTAACCTGCAACAGGTTTATCGAGCCTATGAACAGACAGGAGGCCATCAGTATGAAAAGTAGAGGTTTGAGCCTGGCCGCAGCCGTTCTTTCGCTTGTCGTTATTCCCTTTGCGGCATCTGCTGCCCATTTCCAGGCAGACATGATCATGGATGGCGGGGGGGAGAAGGTAACGGGAAAGGTTTTTGTAAGCGGAAATCTGATGCGCCAGGAGATGAAGGTCCCTGGCGGAGAAGTCGGGATCAGCATCATAGACGGGGCGAAAAATATCATGTATGTCATTATGCCCCAGGAGAAGATGTACATGGAGTTCCCCAACGAACAGATAATCCTCGGTGACAGGGATGTGGAAGACCTTCTGGGCGAAGAGGCAGACCTTAAAAAACTGGGTACGGAGACGGTAGAGGGCTACAAGTGCGACAAGTACGAGGTTGCCTACAGGGACCCTGAAAGACAGAAAATGGGCAACTCTGTTATATGGATAGCACAGAAGCTCAATTTCCCGATCAAGGGGATCACCGATGGGGAGCAGGGAAAGATCACCGTGCTCTACACCAACATCAAGGAAGGGCCCCAGGACGCGTCGCTGTTCGAGATACCCAAGGATTACCAGAAGTTCGCGTTCTAAAGGTTCCCGGATCCGACCCTTATCGGCAGCGGGGGTGGGAAGTTGTCATCTCAGATGAGTTCGGTCCGCCTGGGCAGGCTGAACAGCCTTGTCATGGAGTTTTTCCACGATCCTCAAAGGAGCAGGGATCACCTCCTGGGATCCCTGGGATACGGGAGCAACGGCCGTGCACTGGAAAGGGACCTGAAATTCCTCAGGGAGGAATTCGGCGTCGACATCAGTTACAACAGGAGGAAAGGTCTTTACGAATTTCACGGCAACGGCAACTTCCTTCTTCAGCTTCAGATGAACCGGAGGGAAGTAACCTCCATAGCAGCAGGCCTGAACATGGTTTGCCACTTCCTTCCCCACCTTGCGGAGGATTGCTCCAGGTTCTGGAATAAACTGAAAGCGATGCTGCCGGAAGATCTGGCGGGACAGGGCGAGAAACTGGCAAAAAGCGCCGTTGTCGCCCTGCCCGTATCCAGAATGGACCCGATGGTTTTCGAGACCATAATCAATGCTGTAACAGACAGGCGCAGGATCCACTTCCAGTACGGATCACCCTACAGCGATGAAGGTTCAAAACCAAGGGACGTTTCCCCCTGGGGAGTCTTTTTCCTGGCCCACGCATGGTATCTTTGGGGAACTCCCACCGGGGGAAGCGAACCAAGGACCTTCAGGATCTCGAGGATACGCTCTGTCTTTTCGTTCGATGACGGTGAATACATGGCTCCACCGGATGACAAGGACACAAGGGCCTTTGCTTCATCAGCCTGGTACGGCTGCTCGGGAAAGGGAATACACCGGATCCGGGTAAGAGTGAGGCCCCCTCTCTCGGGCGTCATCGAGGAGACGGAGTGGCATCCGACACAGGAGATAACAAGGCTTGAGGATGGCAGCATAGAAATAGGGGCAGTCGTACCTGACCTGGGGGAGATAGCCCGCTGGGTCATGGCAAGCGCCCCTTATGCTGAAGTTCTTGAACCTGACTCCCTGAGGAGTTCGGTCTCCGAACTGTGCAGGGATCTCTGTGTTTTTCATTCGTGAAGCATCTCGAGCGTCAAGGCAATGAAAAGACCGAAAGCCTCCCTGAAGTTTTTCAGGTCGGCCCCGGTTGCCCTGTGGATCTTTTCAAGCCTGTAATTCAGCGTGTTCCGGTGTATGTTCAGCCTTTTGGCGACTTTCCCGGGGTTGCATGGTGATTCGCACCAGACCCTGAATGTTTCCGTCATGTCATCGCCATCGGGCATCCTGCGGAGCCCCGAAAGCAGTTTTCTTGAGAAACGGCGGCCCTTCCTGATGTTCACCGTACTAAGTAGATCCTCGAGCAGGTAGTCCCCGATACGGTGGATCCGGCCCGGTTCCCCTTTCTTTAGCCCGATCGCCAGGGCCTTCCATGCCTCGCAGTAGGAGTAGTGGAGTCCCTCGGGATCCCCGGCGCAGCTTCCGGCACCGACGGTGGTTATCAGTCCCATCCCCCCCAGAAGGGATCGGCATTTGTTGCATTTTTCTTCGACGGGCAGGAAATGGTTGTCCCCGGAAGGCTGGTCAACGAGGGCAAACACGGCAAAGCGTGTATGGCCCAGACCCGAGCAGAAACTTGCGGGTTCAGTGAAGACAGACCTTATGACCTCGTGTGCGCTTGTCCTTATCGAAACCTGCTTTATGGGGTCTTCCATTTTTTCAGCGGTCTCAGGGTCGCCGGGACCCAGTTCCATTACCAGGCATACCCTGTGGACGTCCATTTCATAACCAAGTTCTTTTACCCGGGTCGCCAGAACGGCGGAATCGTCCTGTTCCGGGGCAAATGAGGCGATGTCCGAGACAAGTTCCCTGAGGGCCCTCTCCCGGGCACCGGCGGATTCCTGGATCAACTGCTCCCTGAGGAAGAGTTCGGCCTGCTTCTGAACGAGAAGCCCGTATTTTGCGACTTCCCGGTGATCGCCAGCAATGGCTATGGATCCTACGACCTCGCCGGCAAGAAATACCGGCAGGGTTACCCCCGGTTTGACTCCTGTCAGCCTTGAGGCCTCTTCACGGTCAGTGTAGGTTTCCCTCCTCTGTTTCATGGATACTTTTGACGGATCGTGAACAGTGGAAAGGCGCAAGGGGTCGCTGCTCCCAATGATCACGGCATTCTCGTCCGTTATGAGAACGTGATGTCCAATGATGTCATGGGTAGTGTCACAGATGACCTGTGCAAATCGTTTCAGCATTCCTGTCGCCCTCCCCCGCATCGGTTCCTGGTAGCGAATATAGACCTTTTTATGCAAAAGCACAAACAACGGCCCCGATAGGGCTCGCAACTTCTTCGGGATGAACAATGCCCTGTTTTCCGAATTTTACTTATAATTACGAGAGATACAGTAATTTGAAGTCCGAGAGGGGGGATCGTCCATGAGGTTGGAATTGCACAAGGTTTTTGTAAAGGACGTCTCATGGGGCGGCGATACCAGGGTGGAAGGCGGTACCCTGTTCATCAACAGGGAGGAAATGATCGCTGAAGCTAAAAAGGATGAAAGGTTTTTGACCGCCAGTCTGGAATTTGCCCGCCCCGGTGAAAGTGTAAGGATAATCCCGGTAAAGGATGTCATTGAACCCCGCTGCAAGCTCAGTGGGCCGGGGGAAGTGTTCCCGGGCTTCGTGGGGGGCATGCAGACCGTCGGGGAAGGGGCAACCCTCGTCCTGGACGGTGCCGCGGTCGTAACATGCGGCCCCATTGTTGCATTCCAGGAAGGGCTGATAGACATGACGGGGCCTGCTGCAGAATATTCACCTTTTTCCGGGACGAACAACATCGTTCTCGTCGTCGAACCCGTCGAGGGCCTTGACCAGCACTCCTACGAGGCAGCGCTCAGGGAAGCAGGCCTGAAGCTCGCCTGGTACCTTGCTGACAAGTGCAGGAATGCCCGTGTAGACGAGGTCGAGGTTTTTGAAATGGGAGGACCCGTGGAGGAGTCGGCAAAATACCCTACCCTTCCCAGGATAGCCTATTTCTGCATGTCCATCACCCAGGGGCTGCTTCATGACACCTTCCTTTACGGTGCGGACATGAAACACCTCGTGCCTACCCTCATTCATCCCAACGAAAAAATGGACGGTGCAATGGTCTCAGGCAACTGCGTCTCATCCTGTGACAAGAACACAACCTGGCATCACCTGAACGACCCTATCGTCAAGGAGTTATACAGCCGGCACGGGAAGGACCTTGTCTTCCTCGGGGTTATTCCCACCCTTGAGGACACCAGGCTTGCAGGCAAGGAGCGCACTTCCTGGTTCAATGCGAACCTGGCGAGGATGCTTGGTGCCAATGGCGTGGTCGTTTCGGAGGAGGGGTACGGCAACCCTGACACGGACCTTTGCATGAATGCCGCAAAATGCGAAAAACTGGGGATCAAGACGGTGATCATCTCCGACGAGGCTGCCGGGACAGACGGGAAAAGCCAGGGGCTTGCCGACGCAGCACCGGAGATAACCGCTTTCGTTTCTGCTGGTAACGTGAATGAAATGATCGAACTGCCGGCAATGGACAGGGTCATAGGTTTCGATGAATCGATAGCCAACCTTTCAGGAGGGGCAGAGGAGAGCCTGCGCAAGGACGGGTCCATGTTCATAGAACTGCAGGCCATCATAGGTTCGACCAATGAACTGGGTTTCAGCAGGATCGGAGCCCGGTGGATCTAGGGAGGGTGAATGAAATGGCCAAGAGGGTAGTCTGCTATATCAACCAGTTCTTTGCCGGTCTGGGTGGTGAGGAGCAGGCCCATGTGCCTCCCTCGTCACGTCCCGATACGGTCGGTCCTGCAATGCAGATCCAGAGCCTGCTGGGCGAAGATGCATCTGTTGTCGGAACGGTGATCTGCGGCGACAGTTACTACGGGGAACATCTTGAAGAGGCCAGGGCGGAATGTGTAAGGCTGATCGGGGAGTTCAAACCGGATCTCCTTATCGCCGGGCCTGCTTTCAACGCAGGAAGA
>CAZAMZ010000058.1:0-9005 GCA_964486375.1 uncultured Synergistaceae bacterium
TTCTGTTCCGATACCCGCCGGAAGCGATTCCACCGGCATGTCATGTTCGTTGAAGATCCTGAAAAACGAGAACGCGGAAAGGGCCCTTTCAGGCCATGACATAACGTCTCCAGCCTTTCCCGACTCGGCTTCCATTTGGTGCAGTGCCCGGATAAAATCGATAGCATCATCTTTTTCCAGAGGTTTATGGGATCCCTGTTCTTCAAGAAGGCGGCAGGCATCCTCACAGGAAAAGCCTGACAGGTCAGCCTGTTTGCCTTCAACTGCAAAAGAGGCGGAGGCATGAAGGGAGCCGCCCTTCTCTTCCATGGCAAGCTGTATTGTGATAAATCCATTCCCGGTCAGTGCAAGCCGGTCTGGAAGGGTGCAGCTTTTTGTCCCCCGTTCCACCGAAAGGCCGCCGACGGCACCCAGGAGTGAAAGAAGCGTCACCCCGCGTTGAGGGTCGATAAGGATCATTTCATTCCACCTCCAGAAAGCGCTCCATCTTTCCGCGCTTCAAACCTTCCAGGTCCAGGGAGACCACGGGGAATCCCATCTCCCGAAGGGTCTCGAATACCCTTTCCCTGATCTCCCAGAAAAGCTGCATGTCTTGCTCTTCAATCTCGATCGAGGCCAGGCCGGGAGGGAAGAAGCGGATCCTTGAATTTTCAAAACCCTCCCCGGCAAGGAATGCCTCACCTCTTTCTAGGCGTTCTATCCAGACCCGGGAAATTGGGACCCCGGGAGGGAATCTTGTAGCAATACATGGCGCGGCGGGCCTTTCGCTGTTTGGAAGACCTGCTGCACGGGCCAGTTCCCGGATCTCGCTTTTTGTGAGGCCTGCCTCGGCGAGGGGGTGGAGGATGCCGTCCTCCAAAGCCGCGGCTACGCCCGGGCGGTATTCGTCAAGATCGTCAGCCTGGACTCCGTCGGCGATGGCCGTCGATCCGGCATTCAGGGCGTACCGACGGGCCTCCCTGTGAAGGATCTTCCTGCAGAAGTAGCAGCGGTCACCTGGATTTGTCGATACCAGGGGGTCGGAGGCCACATCCACATCCTCGATATGCAGTTCGATCCCGAGCATTTCGGCGACTGACCTTGCCAACGCCACCTCATCTTCCTTTACCAGGGGGGTTCTGAAAGTAAGGGCCCTTACTTTGCCCGGAGCCCCTTCCGAAGCAAGCAGCGCAAGCACGGCGCTGTCAACTCCGCCTGAGAGAAGCACAAGCGTCGAAGGGTTTTCCCTGAAGAATGAGCGGACCTTTTCAGATTTGTCCAGCAGGGTTATTCCTCCCGTAATGGTTTTAACCTTCAATCAGAAACGATACCATAATTATGACATTTGTGGTGCCCAGGCTGTCACGGAGCCGTTCTTCAGGGTGGTACAAACCTTTGGATCGTGGCCTGGAAGGGTTTTGTGAAGAGTTTTTTCGGAAAGAACGAATTACCCGGGGAGATGCATTTTTTCGAGTATAATTATCCGAAGTCTCAAAAACACGGTTTTGAGGCATCGGTCGGTAATTTGCTTCAACAGGGCAGATATGTCTTTTGAGACTGTTGCCTCACCAGTGGAATGGAGCAATGGAGCCAATGGATGAAAGAGAGATCCGCCTGCTGGCGGACAAGCTGAGAAACGACGAGATCTCGACGGACACTTTCGTAAAGTCCCTCAAGGGGCTGCCTTTCCGGGACCTGGGGGAGGTCAAGCTTGATACCCATCGGGCACTCAGGGGCGCTTTTCCCGAGATAGTATACTGCCCCGGCAAGTCGCCGGAGCAGCTGAAAAGGATCGCGGAAACTTTTTCCGAGCTCCCCGGCAAGGCCCTTTTTTCCAGAATGTCCCGGGATCAGCATGAACTTGTCTCAGCGATCCTTCCCGGCCTGGAATATCTTCCGCTGCCCCGGATGGGGCGACTGTGGCCGGACCGGGTTCCTCCGACAAAAGGACTTGTCCTTGTTGCCACAGGCGGAAGCAGCGACGTTCCGGTAGCAGAGGAGGCGGCCGTCACGGCCGAGACCATGGGCTGCAAGGTCAGCAGGCTTTTTGATGTGGGTATCGCCGGTCTTCATCGCCTGATCGCACACATGGACGTCCTTTTCGATGCCGACGCCGTTGTTGCCGTGGCAGGCATGGACGGGGCACTTCCCGGGGTTGTGGCCGGGATCGCGAGCTGTCCTGTAGTTGCCGTGCCGACCAGTGTCGGCTACGGTGTTGCCATGAACGGCATAGGGCCCCTGATAACCATGCTTAACTCATGTGCATTGGGGGTTTCAGTTGTAAATATCGACAACGGGTTAGGTGCGGGATACACGGCTGCCCTTATCGCCGGCAGAAGGTCATCAACGCATCCGGAAGGGGTTTGACATATTTGAAAAACATACTTTATCTGAACTGTGTTTCAGGCATCAGCGGGGATATGATGCTTGGCGTTCTGCTGGACCTCCTGGACAAGGATGACCTGAGACAGTTCCTGGAAGGACTTGCCCTCGAGAATTACGCTGTTTCCGTATCAAGAGCGAAAAAGAAAGGGATCATGGGAGTCGACGTGAAGGTGACCTCCTCCGAGGTGCATCCTCACAGAGGATTGAAGGAAGTCCTGGAGATCATTGAAAAGAGCAGCATAAGCCACGCGGCTTCTGTTAAAGCATCGGAAGCTTTTCGCCTTCTGGCAGCAGCCGAGGGGTGCGTCCACGGGGTATCACCTGAAAAAGTCCATTTTCACGAAGTGGGTGCGGTAGATGCAATAGTCGATATTGTGGGATCATGCATTCTGATGGACGCCCTGTCTCCGTCAAGGGTAGCAGCATCGCCGGTCAATGTCGGATCCGGGACCGTCAAGTGCGCCCACGGAGAGATGCCCGTCCCCACGCCTGCCACAGCGAAACTTCTTGAGGGGGTTCCCGTTTTCTCCAAAGGTGAAGCCATGGAGAGGACAACCCCTACCGGGGCTGTCCTCCTGAGGGTCTTTGCCGATGAGTTCGGGGCGATCCCCCCGGGATCCATCATCAGGACCGGATACGGTCTGGGTGACCGGGATACTGAACTGGCCAATTTTCTCCAGGGATTCCTTCTCCAGGATGGGTCAGTTGCTTTTGAGGGCAAAGGAAAGATGGACCTCGCAGAATGCCGTCATACCGAGGGGACTCATGATCATGGATCCCCCCAAACCGGCCATCACCACCATCACTGAAAACCTGAGATCCTTTTGATGAGCGGCTGTCTCAGGCCAGATCCTCCCTGTGGATCAGGACTGAAGATGTTGCGGTCTCCCAGACCTGAACAGAGAAGAGATCACAGTTATCTTTTGTAACTGCACGTTCTATCTGTCTCCAGATCCACAATGCGATGTTCTCGGCAGTCGGCTGAGGAATAGTGTCGTTCAGCAGCGAGTGGTCAAGCCTTGATATTACGAGTTCATTCACCAGTTCTTTCAGCTGCACGAAATCCATGACCATCGATTCCCTGTCGGGGGAACCCTTCAGGGTCACCTGGAAACGATAGGTATGGCCGTGCAGGGCCTCGCATTTACCGTGGTACTCTTCAAGCCTGTGGGCAGCGTCGAAAGAGAAATCCTTCTTGAGAAACATTATGTCCAACTCCTTGTTCACCTGGTTTCGTATAGGGAAGTGCTATTCAGTGATTATAAATGATGACCTTGATATTACCGTTCATCCAGTGATCAGGTAACGGGAAGTTACAGTTGACACTTGCCCAGGTGCGTATTACAAAATAGAATAAACGTAATAACTATTTGACCTGGGGTGATGGTTTTGTTTTCGTCGGAGTCATACAAACGCTTTTCATTCTTCAGTTCAGCAGTTTTACTGTTGGTCATTCTTGCTGTATCCGCAGGAAGTGCTTCAGAAGCAACAGTAACCGATGCGTGGGGGAGGGATGTCTCGATACCGGAGAATGTGACCAGGGTAATATGCTCCGGCCCCGGTTGCCTTCGCTACCTTGTTTATCTGCAGGCCCAGGACCTGGCCGTGGCAGTAGACGACATGGAGAAGTCCCGGAACATGTTCGAATCCAGGCCATACTACATAGCCCATCCGGAGCTGAAGAACAAACCTCTCTTCGGTGAGTTCCGGGGGCACGATAATCCGGAACTGATAGTTGCCCTTGATCCCGCGCCGCAGGTCATCTTCAAGACCTTCGGGAACATGGGGCACGACCCGGTGGAATTGCAGAAGAAGACGGGAATACCGGTGATCGTCCTCGATCACGGACAGCTGGGTGTGGGCAAGAAGCAAATGGATGATACCCTCTTGATGATGGGTCGTGTGATCGGCAAGGAGGAAAGGGCAAAAGAGATAATTGCCTTCTTCGACGAAGCCATTGAGGATCTCCGTAAAAGGACTGCCGACATTCCCGAAGATAAACGACCGGCCTGCTATATCGGCGGCGTGGCCTACAAGGGGCCCCACGGCATTACATCGACGGAGCCGGCATACCCGCCGTTCCTTTTCGTCAATGCCGTGAATATTGCGGCGGACCCTTCCAAAACAAGCAGTGAACAGCTGCAACAGACAACTTTTTCAAAAGAGAGCCTGGTGGCCATCGATCCAGAGAAGATATTCGTCGACCTTTCGACTATTCAGGGGGGCAAGGATGTAAGCGGGATCGAACAGCTAGGGAGTGATCCGGCCTTCGCGGTTTTGACGGCGGTCCGGAAGGGTGAGATCTACGGGGTACTCCCCTACAACTGGTATTCCCAGAATCATGGCTCCATACTCGCCGATGCTTACTTCATAGGAAAGGTCCTATACCCCGACAGGTTCGAGGATATCGATCCCGCAAAAAAGGCGGATGAGATCTATAACTTCCTGGTCGGCAAACCCGTTTTTGAACAGATGAAAAACGCTTTCGGGAACCTGGCCTTCGAGAAGATAGACCTTTCAAAGGCGGAATAGGCTCAATGCACCTGGAGGAAGGAGTTGTCCCGGCAGGTTACATCAAGTATATCTGGGCAAAGATATCGCTGATCATCGCAGGCCTTGTGCTGTTGGCTGTCCTGGTGGTCTTCTCGGTTTCCATTGGTTCCGTGAGTTACGATCCGATGGATGTATTGAAGACCATGTTCATGAGCCACGTCTCAAAACAGCTCGACGTGGTAGTCTTCTACATCCGCCTCCCCCAGGTGCTTACGGCTGTCGTTGCCGGGGCTGGCCTTTCAGTGGCCGGGGTGGTAATGCAGTCGGTCCTGGGCAACCCCCTGGGTTCTCCCTTTACCCTGGGTATATCGCAGGCCGCCGCTTTCGGGGCGGCTTTTTCGGTCATGCTCATGGGCGGGGGTCTCATGAGGAGTTCTCTCTCTGATGCCGTTACGGTGATACGCCCGGGACTGACGACCATGGCCGCCTTTGCCGCCAGCATGATCGCTACGGGGGTAGTGATAACGGTGGCCCGGATAAGGAGGGGTTCTCCGGAGGTCATGATCCTTGCGGGGGTCGCCCTGGGTTCCCTATGCTCTGCCGCGACGATGTTTTTGCAGTATTTCGCTGACGACGTGCAGCTTGCTGCCATGGTTTTCTGGACCTTCGGCGACCTCGCCAGGGCCGGATGGAGGGAACTGGGAATAATTTCAGCTGTTACCGGTGCGTGCATTCTCTTTTTTGTTTTCAACTCCTGGAACTACAACGCAATAGACGCGGGTGACGAGACTGCAACAAGCCTCGGCGTGAATGTCAAGGTGGTCCGATTCCTCGGAATGAGCCTGGCTTCCCTTGTCACTGCGGTGATAATCTCCTTCGTGGGAGTCATCGGGTTTGTGGGGCTGGTCTGTCCCCATATGGTCAGGCGATTGATAGGGGACGACAACAGGTTTCTTATTCCGGGTTCCGTTGTAATGGGTTCCCTGCTTCTCCTGGCGGCCGATACCGCCGCGAGGGTAATGATGGCCCCGAACGTCCTTCCTGTTGCCATATTGACCTCATTTGTAGGTGCACCCATGTTCCTTTACCTGCTGGTCAGGGGGTACCGGAGATGATACTGAAAGTGCTGGATGTCTGCTTCAGTTACAACGGCGGTCCTGTGCTTGGCGGGATCAATTTCGGTCTGGGGAGCAACGAGCTCGTTGCCATCCTTGGACCCAACGGGGTTGGAAAGACTACCCTGCTTAAATGTCTTAACGGTATCCTTAAGCCCTCAGGGGGCACGATCCAGATCCTTGAAACCGATATAAGACTTATGAAACCCAGGGATATATCCAGAAGCATTGCCTATGTTCCCCAGAAAAACCAGGGAGGAAAATTGACGGCTTTCGACGCCATACTCCTTGGCAGGAGACCCTATATCACCTGGAGGATAGGCAGGGAAGACGTCCGAAAGGTCGAAGCGATCATCAGGACCCTGGGGCTTGAAAAACTTTCCTTGCGCAGCCTTGACGAGATGAGCGGGGGGGAACTGCAGAAGGTCAGCATTGCCAGGGCCCTGGTCCAGGAGCCGAAGGTCCTCCTGCTTGATGAGCCCACGAGCAGCCTGGATCTCAAAAACCAGCAGGAGATCCTGTCGACAATCAGGCACATTGTCACAGGCCACGGGATGGCCGGGATCATGACCATGCATGATATCAACTCGGCCCTGCGTTTTGCCGACAGGGTCCTTTTCATGAAGGAAGGCCGAATATTCTCGGCATGCCATAGCTCTGACGTGACGCCGCAGGTGGTGGAAGCCGTTTATGGTTTGCCCGTAGCCATAGAGATGTTTTGCGGGAGCCCGGTTGTTGTTCCGGTGGGGAATTAAAACCGTAACGCGTGACGAGTGACTCGTGACTGGGAGGGGCAGAAAGGCAAGGCGGCAGGCGGCAGGAAACCTGAAGAGCGTGAGGCGCGAGACGCAACTTGTGACTCGTAACGCGTGACTCGTAACTTGTAACTCGGGAACCTAAAGGCGTAAACGGTGAACGGTCAACGGTGAACGGAAAAACCGGAAAGCAAAGGCAAAGCCTTGTCATTCTGAGCGGAGCGAAGCGGAACGTCCGCCACAGGCGGGAATCTGGTTTTGTCCCTTCGATTCACGATTCACGAAAGGAACAGATATCTCACCCTTCGGGGTCAGGAACGACAGACCCTTCGAGAAACTGGCAAAAATAGAATTAACCCAAGGGAGGTAATGTTTTGAGGTCAAAGATATCTGAAGATGAATTGAAGGCCGTAATAGATTTTCATGGGCACTGGTGTCCAGGACTGGCTACCGGGATCAGGGTGGCCGAGGTGGCTCTCGAAGAAGTGGGGAGGGCAGGCGATGAGGATATCGTTGCCGTTGCGGAATCGGACAGCTGCGCCGTGGATGCGGTCCAGTTCCTGACAGGTTGCACCGTGGGGAAAGGGAATCTCATACTGAAGAACATCGGCAAGGTGGCCTTCAGCTTCTACCGAAGGAGCGACGGCAAGGCTATCAGAGTAACAGGAAAGTCAAATCCCGCCAGGGGGACGAATGATGAATACAGGAATCTCCAGGAAAAGAAAAACCTGGGCAAGATAACTCCCGATGAAACAGACCGGTTGCAGGAGCTCAGGCTTGAGCACTGTACCCGTATCCTCGAGTCCGACATAGATGATCTTTTCGTTATCAAGGAACCCCTGGAACCGGCACCGCCTTTTGCCCCGATGAAGAAGAGCCTGGTCTGCGGCGAATGCGGCGAAATGGTCATGGAGACCAGGGTCAGGCTGTCCGACGGCCGCACGCTGTGTACCCACTGTTTTGAAAAGCTGGTCCCTCGCCCTTGATAATGAACATGATGTAGACTATTCAGGAACCCTATCACGGTCCGGATGGTGATGAGAGTGACCAGATCCTTCGCCATAAGAGTAGTTGCGTTTGCCTTTCTGTCTGTTCTTTTCGGTTGGGGGATAATGAACCTTTCGGATGGCTTCATTGCTTCACGATGGATTTTTGACGACAGCTGGGTAGTAAAAATGCTGGAAGTGTCAGAGGTTCCCGCGGAAGAGGCAAGGGAGATAACCCTTTTTGACGAGTGGAGAACAGAGGCTCTGGATATCGAGGTGCTGTTTCTGAGTGGCGAGCACCGGGGCACAAGAGCCGTAGCCAGGGTAGAGCATCTCAGGGACAACATGCTGGACCTCAGACCGGGAATGCGTTACATCCTTTCCTACAACGATTTCGAGGACGGAAGCAGGATCTTTTTCGTAAGCGATATTTTCAGGGCCCCGGCCTTCGCAGGGCTGTTCTCGGGCGCTGTGGTCTTTTTCTGCCTTGTTACCGGGTTCACGGGGATACGTGCCCTTTTGGGGCTGTTCCTTTCTTTCGTAATACTGGTAAAAATGCTACTTCCGGGACTTCTCAAGGGATATCCGCCACAAGCCCTCGGTGTAGCCGCTGTAGCAGGTGTTGCCCTGGTAACCATCGTTTCTGTAGTGAGAAGACGCCGCTGCTGGCCTTCGGCTTTCTCGGGTGCACTGGGGGGCTGTGTTTCGGCCCTGGTTTTCGGCTGGGCTGCAATAATCATGCTCCGTCTTTCCGGGCTTTCTACGGCCACGGCATCCCTCCTTGCAAGCACTGTCCCGGGGATCGACCTCAGGGGCATACTCCTCGCATCCATAATTATCGGGGCTTCAGGGGCGGTGCTGGATGTGGCGGTTTCGGTAACTTCGGCCATGGCTGAAATGAAGGATCACGACCCTGAAATCGAAGCGATAGCCCTTTTCCAGTCAGGTCTGAACGTAGGAAAAGAGGTTCTGGGCAGTATGGTCAATACCCTTGTTTTTGCCTACTTCGGGAACTCCCTGGTCCTGTCGCTGCTTATCCTTGAAGCGGAGCCCATCCCGATAGCGATGCTAAATGACGCCGTAATAGCCGAAGAAGTCACAAGGGCTCTCGCCGGCACGGCTGGTCTGCTTCTCACCATTCCCCTGACGGCTCTTTTCGGAGCCCTGATGATGTCAGGCCCTGTTGTTTCAGGAAATGTACTCAAGGACGAATCCCGCCAAGGCTGAAGCCCCTATTGGGAGAACGCTTTCGTCGACGTTGAAGTTCCCGCTATGGTGGGGATTATCAGTTT
>CAZAMZ010000059.1:0-9001 GCA_964486375.1 uncultured Synergistaceae bacterium
TCGGGCGCATTGAGGGGGGGACCCAGCCAAGCACAGTGGCGGATCACTGCGTGGTCAGGATGGACAGGAGATATATTTCATCGGAATCCCTCGACCAGGTGATATCTGAATACCAGCAGGTCCTGGATGATCTCTCCAGGGAGGATCCCGCGTTCAAGGCCAAGCTGAAACTCATGGACATAGGGACCATGGCCCACTTCCATCACGTCCCCCTTGAAACGTCACCCGATGACCCCATTGTGGAAGCTGTAACGCGATCGATAAGGGATGTCAGCGGTGTCGAACCCCGTATGACCACCAGGAGGGGCTGGACCGACGCTGCGATCTTCGGCCACTACGGGAAGATCCCTACGGTGGTGTTCGGGCCGGGAAGCCTTTCCAGGTCCCATAGCAAAGCCGAGTACATAACAGTGGATGAACTTCACGAAGGTTTCAGGACGTACGTCTCCATTGCTGCAAGATATTGCGGACTTGAATGAGGGGGGAAAGGCAATGAAGATGGATCTGGTCGTAAGGAACGGGCTGGTGATAGATCCCGTATCCCTGGAGGAAGCAAGGCAGGATGTGGGAATATCAGGGGACCGGATAAGCTTTGTGGGGCCTGAAGCACCACGGGCAGCCAGGGAGATCGACGCTGGGGGCCTCCTTGTCCTTCCCGGTCTGGTCGACACTCACATGCATTTCGAGCACAGGGTGGGGGACCCCTACACTGTGCTGCGTTCCCTTCTCCTTCAGGGGGTCACTACAGCTTTCGCGGGTCACTGCGGTGAGGGGGTCATGATCAGGGAATACAGGGAATGGTTCCTTCAGAACCCGCTGATAAACATGGGATTCATGACGGGCGCTACGACCCTCAGGCGCGCCGCCGGTTCCGATGACAGGTATTCGCCTTCAACGGACCAGCAGATAAGTGTCATGGAAGGGCTTCTCCGCGAGAATCTTGAAGAAGGGGCATGGGGTCTTTCATTCGGGCTTGAATATGCCCCCGGCACCTCAAGGGACGAACTTTTCAGGCTAGGGAAAGTGGTTTCCGGGTTCGACAGGAGGATAATTTCGATCCATATCAGGCATGACGGTCATAAAAGCCCCGAAGCCGTCGCCGAAGCGATAGACCTTGCAAGGCATACCGGGGTCAGGGTCCAGATATCCCACCTGGGCAGCATGACCGCCTTCGGACACTCCGGGGAAGCCCTCAGGATGATCGAACAGGCAAAAGATGAAGGAATTGACGTCACTTTCGACGTCTATCCCTACTACGCTTTCGCGGCCCGTATAGGATCCGCCGTTTTCGACCCCGGTTTCGAGGACCGGCTCGGAAAAGGCCTCCAGTCGCTGGAGATCTCAACGGGAGAATTCAAGGGAGTAGAACTTACCCGGGAGATATTTGACAAAGCCAGGGAGGAAGACCCTGACGCTTACGTTATCGCTCATGTAATGAACCCGGACGAGGTGGACATGTGCCTTCTTCACCCGGACAGCGCTATCGCTTCCGATGCTGTCCTCAGGGGCAACGAGGGACATCCGAGGGCGGCGGGGACCTTCCCCAGGGGTATCGGTATCCTCAGGAAAGCCGGCCTGTCCTGGCCGGAAGCCGTCAGGCATGCCGCATCCAGGCCCTCGGAGATGATGTGGCACGATGGAGGGCGTATCATAGAGGGTGCAAACGCGGAACTTGTCGTCATAGAACCCGATCTTTACAGGGACAGGGGCGAGTTCGGCAAACCACTTGTTTCGCCTGGCGGGGTCAGATGGGTTATTCTGAACGGAAGGATAGCCGTAGAGGAGGGCGAGATAAAGGAGCCCCCCTCGGGGAAGATGTTGTTGCGATAGAAAATGACAGGGGTGGTTTCAGGTGAAAAGCGATATTTTTTGGGGGAAAGTTCAGAAAGGGATAGATAGGTATGCCCGGGAAGCCATCGAAATGAGCGACTGGATGGCGGATAACCCGGAGATATCGGGCGAGGAGTTCGAAGCCTGCCGGAAACACGTCGATTTTCTCGAAAAGTCCGGGTTCGAAGTACAAACGCCTTTCATGGATGTACCGGCTTCCTTTTTCGCCGCCACGGGAACATCCGGCGGTCCAAGGGTCTGCCTGATGTTCGAGTACGATGCCCTTCCCGGCGTAGGTCACGGTTGCGGCCACAATGTCTCAGGGGCCATGTCCGCTCTTGCGGCGGCAGCCATGTCGGATGTGATGAAGGAGATATCCGGCGAACTTGTCCTCATCGGCACCCCCGCTGAGGAGACCAACGGCGCAAAGGTCGTCTTTGCGGAAAAGGGTGTTTTCGACGGTATGGATCTGGCCATGATGGTCCACTGCAACGACAGGGACACCTATGTAAGTTATTCCAGCCTGGCAATGGATGCCCTGGAGTTCCGTTATACCGGTAAACCTGCCCACGCAGCGGGGGAGCCCTGGGCCGGGAGGAACGCCCTGAACGGAGTGCAGTTGCTTTTCCATGCCATAGACATGCTAAGGCAGCATGTCCTTCCTGATGTCAGGATGCACGGTATCGTCTCCGAGGGCGGCCTGGCCCCTAACGTTGTTCCGGAGCATGCGGCGGCGAAATTCTACTTCAGGGCGCCCAAGAGGCCCATGCTTGAACAGGTCATGGAAAAGGTCCACAACTGTGCCCGTGGAGCGGCCCTTGCCACCGGGACCGAGGTCAGTTTCACAAACTTCGAGTACAGCTTCGATGACATGCTCAAGAACGATGCGGCTGAGAAACTTGCCGGGGATATCCTGGCGGAGCTGGGCATCATTACTGTCGTATCCCCCGGGGCAAAGGGCTCCTCCGATGTCGGCAACGTATCATACCGCTGTCCCGCCCTGCAGCCGAAGCTAAGCATAGTTGACGAGGTTATGGCCTCCCACACTCATGAGTTTGCCGAGGCCACCACGAAGGACCGGGCCCATGAGGCACTGGTGACGGGTGCCAGGCTTATGGCAAGGATAGCTCTTGAGGTATTCCTGGATGAAGACCTTCGCAAAAGGATCCGCGAGGACTTCGAGAAGGAAAAGAGAAAAGCGTGAGCAGCTTTCCAGCAATATTCAGGGGCCCCGACGGGCCATGGCTGGTTTGGCACGGGCATAAAAACCTGAAAAGTATTGTCCATAAGATGGAATGGGGGAACGGCAGGACCGTTCCCCCATCCCTATTCATGGACGACAACTATGCCAAGGTAACCGTCAACGGTCAGGGTGTCCCCGGTCCTGATAAGGCTTGTAGCGTCGGGTATGCCGGTTACGCAGGCCAGTCCGTACTCCCTGGCTATAATAGCCCCGTGGACAAGCATGCCACCCCTGCGCTCGACTATTCCCGCTGCAAGAGGTACGACGAAGGTCATATTGGGGTCTATAGCGTCGCAGACAAGGATCTCTCCTGATCTGAAAGAAAAAAGATCCTCCCTGTTCCTGATCACACGCGCTTTACCCTTTGCGAGGCCATGACCCGCCGGTTGACCGGTAAGCTGCCTCGGCGAGACCCGGAACCCCTTTTCCTCTGTTGGCGGAGAGTTCCCCGATACAGGGACAGGCACATAAAGGGGATCCTTGAGCGCCCTGACAATCTCCAGGGCAGGCAAAGGGTTCCCCCTTCCTCTTCCCTCGGCAGAAAGACGTGCCAGTCCCTCATCAAGGGCTTCGTCCCGGAGCCGTTCAACCCGTCCCAGGTAGATGTTGTCCTCATCTCTCAGCCGGTAACTGGCCCTTGCGAGGTCAAGCAGTTCATCGGCCAGGGCTCTCTCCTCATCAGGAAAAGATAAAAGGAAACTGTCTTTAATTTCCTTTGGCCTTTCAGGCTGCGGTTTTTTGCGAACGGGCATCCCGGACATCTCCAGAAGGAGCCTCGCCAATGCCATCTCCTGTTCCCTCCCCGGAAGTATAAGGGCCGAATCCTGGCCAAGTTCTTTCATTGCCTCCCTGACAAAAAGCTCCCCCCCCGCGGAAGGCAGGCCTGCCTCCATTTTCACCAGGCTCTCCTTCAGTTCGCCGTTCCGGGCGATATCCCCCGCTATCTTTTCCAGCCTGGAGTTGCGGTTGGTCCCCGCCATGTTATCGGGGCGCAGCATGTCAATAAAGGAGAATGGGTCTTCCGGCTTCATCCTGTCGTTGTAAACCTGCCCGAAAAGGCGCGCACCGTGGGCAAAAGGTATGAAATCGTCCCAGTATACCTTTGTCCATCTTTCTGCCGCTTCATGCCTTTCAGCAAGCACTTCCGCCAGTTCAACGTCCTTTAGTTCCGACAGACCCGATCCCGACAACTCTTCGGCTTCCCTTACAAGCGAGGGTATCAGGTCCTCTTCGATCCTCTTCCTGAGGATCCGGAGATTCTCAAAACTCCGCCTCAGAGAGAGGTTCCATGACCTTTCATCCTTTTTTATCCATGTAGTGACCGGCCTTGATTGAAGGGTGAATATCTTTTCACCCCTGAACGTCCATTCCACGTCCTGGGGCATCCCGAACCATCTTTCCGCCTTCATGGCAAGGCTGAAGACCTTGTTCAACTCCACGGAAGACAGCGGGGGTTTGTCGCGCAAACCGGGGGGCAGGACTGAGAGGCTTGTCCCACCCGGCGAGGGACGAACCGCTTTCTCCCTTTCTGCAGGCGTGTGCTCCAGGACCGATCCAGAACGCCTGTCCAGAATCCACCTGTCAGGCTGGACGGTACCGTCGACCAGTCCCTGGTTGAGACCCCAAACGGATTCTACCAGGGAGGTTGTAGGATCGTTGAAGTTCTGCGAGAAAGCGACACCCGACCTTTCACCCTCCACGAGATACTGGACCAGAACGGCCATGGAACTCTTCGCCACATCCAGACCGAGTTCCTTCCTGTAAAGCAGGGCCGCATCGGACCAGAGCGAGGCCCAGACAAGACGGACGTGGTCTATGATCTCCCGGCTTCCCCTGATATTCACGAAGGATTCGTGCAGTCCCGCAAAGGAGGAACCCTCCGAATCCTCCCCTGGTGCTGAAGACCTTACAGCGACAGGAGTATCCCCGAACCGGCTATCTATACTTTCTGACAGTTCCCGTTCCAGTTCAGATGGAATGGGGGTTTTTAGGAAAAGGTTCCTGATCCTGAGGGCAGCGTCCCACATCTCCTCCCATCTCATGGAGGCAAAGGGCTTTCTGTTCAGTTCCATCAGGATCATCTCTCCGGTCCCTGTGGAACTTAAATACCTTTGATAGATCTCAACAGGAATCACCACTCCGGCGGGGACCGGGAATCCCTCCCTTACAAGCAGGGAAAGGGCCCATGCCTTACCTCCTGCGGAAGCCTTCTGGTTTTTGTCAAGTTCTTCAAGGGGTATCACAGTTTTCATCGTTCTAACTTAAGGACCATAACGTTCTGGAAGCGCCTGACCAGGAAATAACCTTCAACGTCTATCGCAAAAATGGCGCTGGTGGGGGAGTTGACGAATTCCGTCAGGTAGGGGTGTTTTGCAAGGTGGATCTCCCTGGCCGTGGCAAGCTCCTGTCCCTTGAGTTCCCTGGTTGTCCCTGTGGCGGTCACAGCTTCGGTCTCGTGAAGGTCTTCCGGCCTGTTCCCCCGGTTGTCCACTATCAGAGAAGCCTTACCTGTCTCGCTGAGGTTGGAATATTTCCTTGTGGCCCGGGTGGTGGCAAAGTAAATTTGCTTCAGATCCTCACATTGGCTGAATCCCACCAGGCTGCAGTAAGGCCCACCCGTACCGCAGGTGCCCAGCACACCCAGGTTCTGGGAATCAAGCAGTTTTGATATGGACCTGAAAAGACCGTCGGTGTCTTCCATCTAGTTATCCCCCCTCCTGCTGTACCTTTTACCATTGACAATGATATAACCTTGAATGTCAGCGGGCAAAAACCCAAACCGGAATGTTTCATTTCAAATACAATGTCCGGCCTGATGGTTTTCGAATATTACATTAACCCGGATTTTTCAGGGAGTGACGGGAAATGGTTGCAGACGAACGTGACACGATATTTGCCCGTATGGCCCTTTCCAGGGGTTCGAGTTCTTTTGAGGAATACTATTCGAACAAACCTGACAAACTCATGGTTGACGAAATGCTCCGTAACCTTCCGGACCTGGGATCGCCCCAGTCCCCGACCTACGATCATCCTGGATCGGCAATTACCGCTGCCATTTTTAGAATGCTCTCCGGCCTTATCCCGATGTCCATGGGAGAGCCAAAAAATCCTCCCGTCGAGGAGAACCCGGAAAGGTTGACACGATGGGTGAAGGGCGCCGCCCTTTACCTTGGGGCCGACGATGCAGGAGTTGCATCCACCAGGAGGGGGACCTATTATTCCCACCAGGGAAGGCGCGAAGATGTCTGGGGAAAAACCGTAGAGGAGAACCACCCGTTTGGTGTCGCCCTGATATCATCAATGGATCCTTCGATGATCCACAAGGGGCCCCTGGCCCCTGTCATGGCAGAAAGCGCCAGGGCTTATTTGAGGTCCGGCATCGCTGCAATTGCCCTGGCCTACGCTATCAGGGAGATGGGGTTTCAGGCCAGGGCACATACCGATGGCAACTACCTGGTGGTCGCGCCCAGGGTCGCGGCGGATGCCGGACTGGGGGTTTTCGGCCGCAGCGGTCTTCTTGTCCATCGCACCTTCGGGCCCTGTGCCCGGATTTCCGTTGTCACCACCGATATGCCCCTTCTCCCCGGAAGTCCCGACCCATTGGCAAGCGCTGTGGAAACCTTCTGCAAAGTTTGCGGAAGGTGTTCAGTGCATTGCCCCGGTAAGGCCATTCCTGAAGGCGACCCTGAAAAGGGCGCCCTGAATCCATGGGTTCTTGATCCGGAAAGATGTTATGCAGCCTGGAGAAGAATGGGTACTGACTGCGGCGTCTGTATCAGCACCTGTCCGTTCACAACCGGTATTGACTGGGGGGATCTTGAAAGGGCAGGAACAGACACTGATGCACATGAAAAGATCCTCCTGGGCGCTGGGGGAAAAGACAAGCCCCGTCCCTTTGACCCTGAACCCCCGCTTTGGTGGAGATAGGCAGTTCGAATTTCAGGGGATCCCTCAGGATTTAGAAAAACAATTCATCTGAAGGGGTGTCAGGATTGCTGTACCGTTGCCCATGGTCCGAGTCGCACCGGCTTTTAATGGATTATCATGATAACGAGTGGGGGGTTCCCGTCCATGACGACAGGATACAGTTCGAGTTCCTGGTCCTGGAGTCCTTTCAGGCCGGCCTGAGCTGGCTCACCATACTCAAGAAGAGGGAGAACTTCCGGAAGGCCTTTGAAGGCTTCGACCCAGCAAAAGTGGCCGGTTTCGGACCCGAAAAGGTCAAAGACCTTCTTTCCGATGAAGGGATCATCCGGAACCGTCAAAAGGTTTCTGCCGCAATAAGGAACGCAGGAGCATTTCTGGATCTTGCGGAGAAGGAAGGTTCCTTTTCCTCATGGTTGTGGGGCTTCGTGAACGGGAAGCCCCTGGTGGGGGGGTGGAGTGCGGAATACCAGATCCCGGCGGAGATACCTCTCTCGCAAAAGATAAGCAGGGAACTGAAGTCAAGGGGCTTCAGCTTCCTGGGTCCGATAGTTGTCTACTCCCACATGCAGGCCGTAGGCATGGCCAACGATCACATCAGGGGCTGTTTCCGTTACGAAGAAATATCCCCTTGCAGTTCCATGTCTTCCTCGACGGAGAGGTCGTCAACTCCGGCCAGGGACTCGATATGATGTCTTAGTTCGTGGATAACCGTATCCTCGATCTCCTCCCTCCATTCCTCGAGGGGGGCATTGCCAAGCAGTTCCCTGAAAGAACCGTAATAGAGGACAACCATGCTTCCCAAACCGGGATCTTCGATGTATTCCCCCATAAGCACATAATCCCCGTCATCTTTTACCGACGGCTCCACTATGATCCCCCCGTTAAGGTTTTTCATCAGATCAGGCGGAAGGGAGTCAACTATCTCGTTGGCGGCCAGGGTGAACTGCTTCAGGCTCATCAGCGGCATAAGGCAACCTCCAGTCGATATGTATCAGTGAATATTTTGCAACCATTCACATAATTATGACAAGTATTCTGTACATGTGAAAAAATGTGCTAAAATAACGTCAGGTAAATAACATTCCCACGGGGAGGTAGTTTTTTAATGAAATTTTCCAAAAGGGTAACCTCTATGCAATCTTCGCCGATCCGCAAACTGGTTCCTTATGCGGAAGCCGCCAAGGCTGAAGGCAAGAAGATCTACCATCTCAACATCGGTCAGCCCGACATAGTCACGCCGCCGGGATTCCTGGATTCGATCAAGAAATTCGCAGAGGACGTCATCGCCTATTCGGCATCCCATGGAAGCTATGAACTGATAGATGCCATGATAGAGTATTACAAGGGATTCGATATTCACCTCGAAAGGAAACACCTTATCGTAACCAACGGAGGCAGCGAGGCCCTTTCCTTTGCATTCATGGCCACCTGCGACCCCGGTGACGAGGTGCTGGTCCCCGAACCCTTCTACGCCAACTACAACGCTTTCGCTTCCTCGGTAAATGTCAAACTGGTCCCCATTACCACGAAGGCCAAAGACGGCTTCCATCTTCCTTCCAAAGAAGAGGTCCTGAAGAAGTTCACTCCCAATACAAGGGGGATCCTTTTCTCAAACCCCGGCAACCCCACGGGGGTCATCTACACGAAGGAAGAAATGGAGATGATAGCCGACCTGGCAATAGAAAAGGACATCTATGTCATAGCTGACGAAGTCTACCGTGAGTTCGTCTACGACGGCCTCAAATACACAAGTTTCGGCAACATCAGGAGAATAGAGGACAGGGTGATAATCGTCGACTCCATCTCGAAACGCTACAGCGCATGCGGGGCGAGGATAGGCTGCATACTCTCGAAGAACGAGGAACTGATGGCCCAGGCAATGAAACTGGCCCAGGGAAGGCTCTGCGTTCCGACCCTTGAGCAGGTGGGTGCCGTTGCCCTCTACAAAACCCCCAAATCCTACCTTGACGAGGTCAACAGGGAGTACCAGCTTCGGCGGGA
>CAZAMZ010000060.1:0-8870 GCA_964486375.1 uncultured Synergistaceae bacterium
TTAACGATCCGGCCCTGCTTTTTAATGACAGATCTGGTCAGTATTTCAATTTTTGCATTTCCGGATCACGAATTACGAGTCACGAGTCACGAGTCACGAGTTACGAGTTACGGCCTCACCACATCGCCGTAGACGTTGATGGTCTCGATCCCGGGGCGGAATCCGTAGCGCTGGACGTTTATCCCGTTGGGGAGGATCTTTATGGCATCTACGGGTTTTCCCTTGCCCCTCAGGTTTATCAGAAGGTTCTCTCCCAACCTGAAGGGGACTACCACGGAGTTCTCGCCATAGAAAACCCTCCTGGAGCCGTCGCCTCCTTTAAAAACCTGACCCGGGAACTCAGCGTACCTTTGGCCTGATTCGCTGAACACCTCCAGGGACTGGATGTTCTCACTGGTCAGCGCAACTATCCCGTATTCCCCGAAGCCTTCCAGAAACCCCTTGATCATTTCCAATACCTGCATCTCCGGAACACTTCGATCAAGGGAGGGGGCATCCACCAGCCTTGAAAGATCGTAACCCCCTGAAAGGAAGAGCTCGGCATAGATCCCGGCGGCGACACAAAGAAAATTCTGCTTTGCCTGGGACAGGGATTCGTTCATCACTCTCTCCGAAAGAGTGGCGCCTGACAGGCCATGGGCCTTGTTTACGAGGTACTCCAGCCTGTCCCTTTGTGCGGGATCTGACACATCTGAAAGCGAACCTGACGAAAGCCGCCTGGAGAATTGTTCACCTATAGACACTGCAACGGTCTCAAAGTCGCTCCTCTGGAGAAGGCTCCTGCTTCTTGCCGCAAACTGCCGGGCCTCCTCCCCGGGGAATATGGCCGAATAAGCCAGGATCATCGGAAAGACCAGGTCTGCTTTCCCATCGCTGGAAGATGCAAAGGGGCGTACATGAAGCATCTTCGTCATGGTCCTCTTCAGGGGTTCCACCGGAACCCCCTGGGCATCCTCGAGGTTCATGCTTATTTTAAAAGTGTAATCACCGTACTCCCAGAGGATGATGCCGGGGAAGGCACCGGGTGATGCGCTGCCCGAAGGGGTACCACCCACAAGGAACCACCGCGAGCCTGCGTCCCTTGCAAGGGACCATGTCTCAGGCTCCACCGGAAGGGCATCACGGGGGAGAACTGCCCCCCTGACATGTTTAAGAATAGAGTTCAGTATCTGCGTGCCTGCTGAATCGTCGGGGTCAATGGGTTCGAATCCCACCTGGCTAATATCCAGAACGGGTTTCAGCTGGAAGGCCCGGAAAAACTCAGCCATATCGAGGTCGGGATGATATTCGTCCTGGACATAGACCTTGAGGGGGACGAAAAGGCCGGGCTGTTCAACTCCTAATTGATCCTTCTGGGGAGAATCAATGCTCGGGGCTACACCTACTGAAAAAGTCGCAGTCCCCTCGATCTCCAGTTCCGGCACCTGGAATAAAAGGGTTTCCGTTACCGGCCCCTGGAGCACCCTCTCACCGAACCACCGGTAATGGAAAAGGTGTTCCCTGTCTGCCTCGATCTCCATGGCAAAGGAACTCCTCCCCCCCAGTTCCTCCATTGTTGAAAGAACGCCCTTGCCGCTTTTCACCGTTATTTTGATCCTGTACTTTTCCGATGGATCGCTACCCGGACCGCGGCCGTCAAAGCGGATACGGACGGGATTGGAAAATTCCGGATCCGCAGGAAGGACCTGGTGACCCACGATCACTTCCATGCCCTTTGGCCTGGTTATTCTGAAAGAGACGGCATTTTTTTCTCCAGTTCCGGCCTCCTCGGCAGTTATCCTGATATCCCATTGAAGGGGGCCAAGCCTTTTCAGTTCCGACAGCGAAGGGGGAGTGTATGTAAGTTCCGCCTCACCCAGGGGACCAGTTTTAACCATCAGCCACTTCTCGTCACCACCGGTGGCGGTCTTTGAGGAAAGGGTGCCGACCTCGGGTTTCCTCACTGCCACCTCGGCATGGGGGACCAGTTCCTTGCCTTCCCTGACCCTGAGCTTAAAGGTGAAGCCTTGGGGAAGCTCGCAGGCCACGTGAATGTTTTCGGGGCGCGAAGGTGAGATCTCCACCTTTCTTGCAGGCCTGATGTTCTCCTCTTTTCCTTGTTGCGGAGTTTGCACAGCTTGTGGCTGGGGTGCGGGGGGCCTCCTGGGGGCTCCTCCGTAGATGACATCTGCCGCCTCGAAAAAGGCCTCGGTAATGGCATCCATCATCTCTTCCCCGATCTTGAGGCTATATGGGGGGCCTTCGGCGGGGCCGAAGGATACCTCGTGGCCAAAACCGGAAACGTGATCCAGGTAAAGGGAAAGGATAAACTCCCTTGACTCGCCGTATTGTTTGCTCGTTATCGTGTACCTCGGAGAGACTTTCTCGACAGTAGCCCCCATGTCGAATTCGGCAGAATGTGACGGCGTTGTGCCCCACTGAAGTTTCATCGCAGAACCGGTGATGACCTTCTGTTCCTGAATAGTTATCTTTTCACCAATGTAGGGGTGCTCTATACGGGTGCTGGTGCCCAGGAAATCAATGTTGGGTGATTTGCTGACAGGTTTTCCGCTGAATATGACGTGGTTCTCGGACCAGACCTGTTCGTTCCAGGAATATGTCAGGCGGGGTATCGCTTCGTAAAAGACCTCCCTGAACACACGATCCATATTGTCCACGACACTCTGGATCCTTTCGGAGAGTTTTTTAGCCTGGCCAAGAAGGGAGGACTCGAATCGGGCATCACCCACCCAATTGGTATCTATCCTTGACGGCATCAGGAGGAGCATCAGGAAATCGTTCTGTTCAATGTACCTTTCAGCTGCCTCCTCTACAAGTTTGTTGTACTGCTGGACATCGCCTTTCCTTAGACCCAGAACTTCGCTGTCGTAGTTGTTGTAGGGAACAAAACCTTTGTCAGGAAGTCCAAGCATGTACTCCTGAAGGTGAACAACACTCCGGATGTCCCTCCATGTAAGGGGAAAGATCTCTTTCAGGAACCGGTCAAGCATCGCCCTTGGAACCTGCTGGACCGTAAGGTGATCGTTGTTGAACCATTCCTCGTAGCCCCAACCTTCATGGAGGCATCGGGACCAGTAAAGGACAGGGTCTTCAGACTGGACCCTTATCTTTTCAAGAGCCTCATTGCCGAACTGGCCCTTGAATTTGGGGTTTTCCAGTGCCCGCCTGTTGAAGGCCACCTGGATCTCGTGAATGTGCCTGAGCTCATCGGGCCATCGGGATGGATCGGAACCGAACATCCCTTCAAAGGCCTCTCTGATCTCTTCCAGTGAAGGCGGCTCTCCGCTGAATGCGAACTGCTCCGGAACGGGTTCCCCTGCCTGGAGCCATTGCGGAAGATCGTCTGCAGACCCTACGGGGGGGAGGATACTGCAGACGGCAATTATCGCGGCCACTAGACAGAAAACTTTCCTGGTAGTCAACATTTTTATTATCAACCCCCTGAATGCACATTCTAACCTACTTATGGGCCTTGCGTCCGGGTATTTATCCTTATTATCCCGGGAAAAAACAAGGCTCTTATGTCATAATGTGAAAAAGAGGGGTGAAGGCCGGGAATGAAGAAAAAACAAAAGAGCCATCTGGGCAAAAAAGTTATCTTTGTGATCGTAGCCTTTGTTCTTGCATGTCTTGCCACTTATGCCTTTTTCCTGCAGAAGATCAATACCAAGATGGAAGCGATCGAACTTGTCAAAAGGGAATATCTCCCAAAAGAACGCCTGGAAGGTTTTGTATCGGATATCAACCGGCAGGGCAAGTTCAAGCTTGAGGGGTGGAATATAGAGGAGACCGGCGAGAAAGGAATCTTCATCGTTAGCTACTCCATTCGATGGCTTGACGATGGAGGTTTCAGAACAGGGGACCCCGTAGGTTTCTGGTTCAGGGTCAACCCTGAAAGCGGCCTGTGTGATCCCTTTCAGCCCGACTCGACAGTTACTCCTTTTGATCTTGAAGGTTAGAACCCCGGGGGGAGGAGAGATGGAATGCTGTATTTCCAGTTTCTGGCATTGATCTTTGGAACGGTTATGCTGACGCTGGCGCCGGCTGTGGCCATCAAGGGTGAAAGATGGACAGATCTCTTCCAGGAGATCCTTTTTCCGGAAAAACAACCGGTATGGCTTTGGGTTGCAGGGGCTGCCTCGGTATTTCTGGTGCTTATCACCTGGTACATGGAGCTCACTTCCTCCGTCAGGCTTTCCTGGCTGATGACCATATTCATCACGCTGGCGCTCCCGAAGTCATACCTGCTGCTTTTCAGATACAGGCAGACAAGGGAAGTGATCCTGTTGATGATGGATAAGGGCAGGTCTTTCACACTGGGGCTGGCGGGGATCATGTACCTTATGGGCTTCTTTATCCTGTGCCTGGGTGTCTTTGCCTTCTGACGGCAGTCAGGGGTGCAAGTCTCTGGATAAACGAAAGCCGGCCCTGTACAGGGCCGGCTTCTCATTTCCAAATCGAAAGAGTCAACGGCAGTATTTGCAATCTCCTTCACATTTAGGGACCTGTGTCCGCGTCTCGACCCATCCTGATTCGAAATCATCGATAAGATCCCGCAGAGCCTGCGTATCGTACTCGACCATCGAGCAAAGGTCCGAAGTGCAAGCCAGGTTTGAAATGATGACTTTCTCTTCACCCATAAGGATTCCTCCAGGAAGAAAGGGTTATTTATGTCTGAATTATCTGTAAAAAGAATAATACCATTAATGATTGTCGTCGGGCAAGTTCCCCTGGTCTTTGAAGGACCTGGCCGTGGTTTTCGGGTCCTTTATTTAAGCGTGACCTGAAGATAATGAAAAAAACCACTTTCAAGTTAAAATATTGTACTTCATGATATACTGAATTCTGTGTACATACCCCCCCTTCCAGGAGGAGCAGGTTACATGATCGCCGAACTCAATCCTGATTACGACGTCCTTTTTCAAAGGTTATTCGATAATTCACCTGAAGGGGTGGTTATACAGAACCTCGACGGAATAGTCCTGAAAGCCAACAGGGCTTTTTGCGAGATGTTCGGATACGATCTTGAAGAAGTAACCGGGAAGGATCTGGACTGCCTTGTAACGAACGATCACAGTCTCCGCTCTGAAGCCGTCGAACGGACAAAAAGCGCAGCAAAGGGTGAACAATTCGTATTTGAGTCTGTCCGGCAGAAAAAGGACGGTTCAAAATTTCACGTCCTTGCTTTCGGAGTGCCCATTACTATCAATGATGAAATGGTAGCCATATACGGGATGTACCGCGATATCACCGACCGGAAGCGTGCAGAGGAGGAGCTCCGGAGGAGCGAAGAATGCTACAGGGCCATCATACAGCAGCAGAGAGACCTTATTGTCCGATACACACCGGACTGGACGATAACTTTCGCCAACGAGGCCTATTGCGAGTATTACTCTACTACACCCGAAGAAATTATCGGGGCCTCGATGCTCGTTCATATCCCCAGACAGCACCGGAAAAAGATCCTGGAACACCTGGAGAACCTCAACGCAGAACACCCTTCGGGTGTTTCCGAAGAAGAGACCCTTCTGCGATCGGGAGAGACCCGTTGGCAGCAATGGATAGACACGGTCCTTTTAGACCAGGATGGCAATGTCATCGAATACCAGTCGGTCGGCAGGGACATTACCGACAGGAAGCAGATGGAAGAATCGCTGAGGCTCAGCGGGGAAAAGTTCGAGAAGGTTCTTGACGAGACCGTTAAAGTCCTTGCAGGGACGATGAGGATAAGGGACGTATATACCGCGGACCACCAGGAAGGGGTCGCAAAACTGGCCCGTGCAATAGGAGTGGAGATGGGGCTTCCGGAAGACACCCTCAAGGGTCTCTGGATGGCCGCCCTGATACACGATATAGGCAAGCTTCACATTCCTGGTGAGATCCTGAACAAACCGACGACCCTTACAGGGCTTGAATACGAGATCGTAAAAAGGCACGCCGAGGTGGGCGCGGAAACACTGAGGGGGGTTTCCTTCCCCTGGCCGATAGCTCATATGATAGCCCAGCACCATGAACGTATGGACGGGTCAGGATACCCCAGAGGGCTGAAAGGAGACAAGATAATTCCTGAAGTCCGGATCCTCTCCGTGGCCGATGTCATGGAGGCCATGTGTTCACACAGGCCTTTCCGGCCTGCCTACCCCCTTCAGGCAGCCCTTGAAACGATACGCTCGGGTTCGGGAACCCTTTTCGACGATAAGGTTGTCGAGGCCTGCCTCAAAGTCTTTGAAAAAGGTTTTGCTTTTGTGGGGTAAAGGAACTCAGATGAGGGGAAGACATCGTAAATCGTGAGTCGTTAGCCGTTCACCGTTCACGCACTTGAGGTTTCCCGATTCAGGTATTTTTGTTATGAACCGCTTGACACGTTGTGACATTACTGATAGGCTCTCTGAAATATTAAAAGCACGGCTGGAGGCTTTCATGTCAGATTCAAGGGTCCAGGCAGCAGTGACGTACGCCGGTTATTACTATTATTACACCTTCACCCGACCAGTGGGATCCGGGGTACGTCGGCCGTCGCTTTAAGCCAGCATCAGGTTTCTGGAACACAAGACAGGGCCGCCGATCTTCGGATCGGCGGCCCTTTTTTTATACCTGGAGGTGAGCGGGAGATGAGTTCGGTCGATAGTTGGGTACTTGTTGCAACGGTTTCCCTGGTCTGGGGGGCTGCGTGGTCCGTCTGGAGGATCACGAGGAATGGAAGTGAGCGGTCATGACCACAGTCCTGGTATGGACGGCATACGGCATTGCTCTTGTGCTGGTGGCCAGGTTTTCAAGGGGCAGGGATGTGCTGCTTCCCGGCAGGGTCTCGATCCTCATCCAGGCACTGGCCTACGTTGCAACCTATGTATCGGCGGTCGCCATGGTGGGCTTCGCAGGCCTCTGCTACAACTGGGGACTACAGATGGTCATGGTTGCGGCAGGGAACATGTGGCTTGGCACCTGGTTCGTCTACCGGTTCCTTGCGTGGCCGACCCGTCTCTGGCAGAGAAAGCTCCGCGCCAAGACCCCCGCAAGGATGCTCTCCGAGGCAACGGGATCACCGGGACTCAAGGTCTATCTCGGGCTTCTTTCAAGCATTCTCCTTGTTGTCTACGCTTCAGCCGTATTCAAAGGGGCGGCCATAATGCTGAGCGGAACCCTTCCAATTTCCCAGAACACTGCCCTTTGGGCCCTTGTTGGCCTTGTAGCACTCAGCGTCTCATGGGGCGGCTTGAGGGGGGTCCTTTACACGGAGGCGCTGCAGGGCGGGATCATGGTTATTGGGGTTGTCTTCCTCCTGGCGGTTACCCTGAAAGCTGTCGGAGGACCCTTTGAGGGCATTAGGGCCCTTGCTGCCCTTACTCCCACCGCCCAGGCCAACAACGGTTTTACCTCCCTAAGTTCCGGCGAGGGAGGGCTTTTCATTCTCTCACTGGTGATGGTAACCTCCGTGGGGGTATGGGCCCAGCCACAACTTGTACAGAGGCATTTCGCCCTGAAGAGCGCCAGGGAATCCAGGAAGATAGCGCCCTTCGCCATGCTGGCCATCGCGATAGTGGTCGGCGGCATCTATTTTGCCGGTGGTTTTTCAAGGCTGATACTGGGTCCCGACGCAGGACCAGTTGACGGTATCATCCCTCTTCTTGTGAACAGGCTCCTCCCTGAGGCCGGAGCCCAGCTTTTTGCCCTGGCGATAATCTCGGCCTCCCTGTCCACGGCCTCGGCTCTGATGCACATAGTGGCAGCGGGTTTTGGCCACGACGTGCTCGACAGGCACCTGGAAGGACGGAAGTGGCAGATAGTCGTTGTCCTCTGCGCCATCGCAAGCGGCTTTTTCGCCACGAAGAACCTCCAGATAATAGCCATCATCTGCACCACGAGCTGGACTATCATTGCGGCGGCCATACTTGCACCGTACCTGGGACTTCTTGTCCTGGGCGACAGGATCGGGAAAGGGACAGTCTGGTTCTCATCCCTTGGAGGATTCATTTCTGCCATGGCATGGTATGCTGCCGGCTATCGACCGACCTCGATGGGTATTCTCCAAACGTCCGCTCCGGGGATAATAGGAAGTTTGCATCCCTTCTTCGTCAGCATTCCCATATCAATTCTCATTATGGTCTTAATGACTGCGCCGGAATGGGCAATGGCCAGAAAACCCGGTCTGAAGGGTGAGGGATAGAATATCAGCAAAAAACAACAGGCTTTACCGTGACTCGTGACTCGTAACTCGTGACTCGAAAATGCCAAGGCAAAACCAATACCTTCCTGGTAAAAAGGTTTTTGGTTTTGCCTTGGCTTTGGAGTTGCCCATTCCCTCCTCTTCTTAACTGGTTACCCAGTGCCCGGAGCTTTAGCGACTGGGTGCCGTTAAGGCCTTGAAGGTTTTGCAATGTTACGAGTTACGAGTCACGAGTTACGAGTCACGATCTTTTCATTCTCTTCGTCCACCACTATCCTGGAGCCCTCTGCCAGCCCCTGGGAGACAAGCAGGCGGGCTATGGGGGTCTCGACCTCCCTGGATATGAAACGTTTGAGGGGCCTGGCTCCGTACACCGGGTCGTACCCCTCCCTGGCGATCAGGTTCCTTGCCGCGGGAGTGATCTCCAGATCCATACCCTGGTCCTGCAGCCGCCTCTGAAGGCCTGCGGCCAGAAGGTCGACAATCTGCTCGATCTCCTCTATTCTCAGAGGCTTGAAGAGAACAATATCATCGACGCGGTTCAGGAATTCGGGCCTGAATGAGGCCCTCATCTGCCTCATTACGCTTTCACGGACCGAATCGGGGATCTCGCCGGAGGAAGTTATGCCCTCCATGAGGTCCGCAGCTCCGATGTTGCTGGTCATTATTATTATGGTGTTGGTGAAGTTCACCGTTCTCCCGTGAC
>CAZAMZ010000061.1:0-8838 GCA_964486375.1 uncultured Synergistaceae bacterium
TATGTTCATCCCTAGCCTTGTAGAACGAGTCAGAGGAAGGGGGCCCGTTCACAAGTTCTGCATCTATACCGAGGCAGAAGGGTTTCTCCCTGAAGATGACCTCGGGCTGACCGAGGCAAGGATCATCCGTCCCGTATGGCATCTCGGCGACAGGGAACAGATGGCGAGGGCTCTGGCCAGGGAACTGGAGAGGGCTGGCCACAGAACCTCCCTGGAGGAGATAATCCTGGCTTTCCGCAAGGCAGACACCTGCGAGGCATCCTTCCTGAAGGAGATATCCGCCATAGGCGACAGTTTCATGTCCTCCATCGAAAAGGGGAATGAAAAGGGGTACGTGGGGATCGGACGCGACTACGTGGTACTTGATCCTGCGGCATCTTCGGAAACGGGAAGGATGTTCTCCTCCGTTCGCGGCATGTTCTACATACCGCAGGTGTTCCTGAGCCACCTGTATTCCCGTATCCCCCTCGACGACCTGGTGGACAACGAATACTGGGAACACAGCTCGGAAATACTCAAGGCCTCAATATTCACGGCCAGGCACGAAAGGCTCTTTCCCGTAAGGCAGATGAACTTCGCCTGCGGCCCTGACTCGATCAAGTTCATGATGGACGACCTGATATTCAGAAGGGCCGGCAAGCCCTTCCTGCATCTCCTGACCGATGCCCAGACAAACAACGCCCCCTTCGTTACCAGGGCTGAAGCCTTTGAAAGGGTAGTATCCCGGTGGCACCCAAGGGAAGTGCCCCTGGAGTTGTTCTCATTCGCGGGAAGGGACAGGCTGGAAAAGAACGGGCGGAAATGGCTTATCCCCTACATGGGTAATGCCAGCACCCTGGGCGCTGCCGGCAGCAGTTACTGGGGCATCGAGACCGTTGTGGCACCTACAGGAACCCCAGAAGCAAGGGAGGCGGCCGACAGGCTGATATCAACGGAGACATGCTTCCCGCTGAAAGGGGTGGTGGGAGACATAATATCCTTCCTCGAAAAGGAGTCCCGGGAAAAAGGCAAGGAAAAGACCTGTGACGAGTACCTGGTATTCATGCCCACAACCAGCGGCCCCTGTCGTTTCGGCAAGTATGCCGAGGTGATGTCCCTCTGCCTGGACAAGCTCGGTTTCGGAAATGTTCCCATCATTTCACCCTCCACCGAGAAGGGATACCTGGACGCGAAGTCGCTCGGGATCAACTGGTCACTGATGGCCAAAGCGGGATTCATGAGGGACATTTACAACTCGATCAGGGCAGCCGACCTCTTTGATGACCTGGTACTTCGTTTCCGTCCCTACGCTTCGGACAGGAAAACCTTCAACGAAACGGCCCTGCAGAGGCTTACTGTACTGGAGGAGACCTTTCGAAGCGAAGGCGCATCAATAAGGGCTGTCCTCGACTGGGCCGAGATCACAGCGAAGACCTTCCGGGAAATGACACGACCGGGGATGGAACGATACCCCCTGGTTCTTTTCCTGGGGGAGATCTACATGAGGCAGCACGACCCCTACACGGGCCACGTGGCTGAAATGCTTGAAAAAGAGGGTCTTGAACTTGTCCGCGGTCCGGTGACCGAATGGCTGCATTATATTATCCACATTACCGGGAAGAGGAGCCCGGGGCTTGAGTTCAAAGCTGCTGCCATGTACATGAACTACACGGAGAGAGTTATTCGACAGGCCATGAGGGGGATACTCGGAGACAGGTTTGTCCTGCCCCATCCGGAGGATACTCTCCCGGTCCTGGAACGATCTGGGATATATCATCCCGATATCACCGGGGAATCATCCATCTCCATTGGGCTTTTCAATGCATTCCTGAACGGCAGCCTTGAAGAAGATCCCGACAACCCCGTTTGCGGCGTTTTCCACGTCGGCCCCTTCACCTGCATGCAGGAAGGTGTGGCTTCCGCCAGGATCAAGGGGCTGCTCAAAAGGAGAAGAAGGGAGGACCCGGGCCTTATTGCACCTGTTATGCACGCTTCCTTCGGAGAATCCCCCAACCCCAACCTGGAGGCCGACATAGCGGCCTTCCGCGAACAGTGCCTTCTCATGAGCAAGACCCTGAAAGAAGCCATGGCGGAAGTCATGAACTAGGCCGGGATCAAAAGACTGGTCAGCACCATTGCAGCGGCCCCTGTGATATTGATCGCCAGGTTGTCATATTCCCCGGGGGTGAACCTTTCGGCGGCAGCTATGGCAGGCGAGGCGACTGCAACAAGGGGGAAGGAAACACTCGACCACGGGAAAACCCCGGCGAATGACGATCCCATCCACAGCGCCGACAACAGACATGCCGCGCTGCCAACCCATGTCTTGCCCAGGGTCGTCCTGCGGCCCCCCCAGGCAAAACCTGCGACAGCCGCCCATGAGTCGGAGATCGTGGCCATGGCCATAACGGCGGGCCCTATACCTTCCGGGGCAAAAGAGGCAAGCATTGCACCCCAGAAATAGGTGGAGATCCCGAATATATGCCCCTCCTCGCCTTTCTTGGCTATGGGAGCAACCAACCTGTCCAGCCTGGACCTTTCACCGGAACTGCGCAGCCGGGCCATCTCCAGGAGCAGAAGCAGCGATGAAGGGATCAAGAGGCAGACCCTGTAAACGTTTATCCCCCATAACGGGAAAACGGCCAGGGGGAAAACAAGGCCAACAAGCCTTAGCAATTTCCGCCTCAACTGCCTTTGACCGGGCACCAGCAAGAAGAACATCATTTTGCTGGCCAGTATCAGAAGCAGCAAAAAGAATACTGCCCTGTACATTCTGAAAACCTCCTTGCCGAAGTATCCCGATAAATGGTACAAGGAAGGTCGGGAAGATCAAAACCCTGCAGGAAAAACGCAGGAAATAACGGAGGAAACCGATGTCATTCCTGGATATTGTCAGAAAAAGAAGGAGCGTAAGATCCTACAGACCCGACCCTGTACCCCGCGAAGCCATAGACAGGTGTATCGAGGCCGCCCGCCTGGCTCCTTCGGCCTGCAATTCCCAGCCATGGCACTTCGTGGTGGTAGACACACCAGAAATGAAGGACAAGTTCGTCGAAGCGGTCTACTCGGGGCTTCACTCAATGAATGCCTTCGCCAGGAACGCACCTGTTCATATTGCAGTGGTACGGGAGAAGGCAAAACCTGCCGCAAGGTTCGGCGGGTTCTTCAGGGGCGTCGACTTCGCTCTTATCGATGTCGGCATTGCGTGCGAACACCTGGTTCTCCAGGCCGCCGAGGAGGGGCTCGGAAGCTGCATGCTTGGGTGGTTCGATGAAAAGGGGGTCAGAAAGGCCCTCGGCCTGCCCGGAACAGCGAAGGTCGACCTGGTGATCTGCCTTGGCTACACTGACCAGCCGTCCGCCCCGAAGAACAGGAAGACACTGGACGAGGTGCGAAGATACGCCTGATGACCGCCTCTTTCAGCGGACCTTCATCGACCTGGCAGAGGGGCAGAGCGACAGGCCGCCGAGAACAGTGCACCTTAACTCTCTCGGAAGCATCTTGCCTACAGAAAGGACTGCGTCTATTGTCTCGTCGAGGGGAACAGCGTTGTGGTAACCCCCGATGACCAGGTCCGCGCAAACAAACGCCTCGGAAGAAGCAACGGCATTCCTTGTGTGGCATGGTATCTCCACGAAACCCTGCACCGGGTCGCATACAGAACCCATCCAGTTCTGAAAGAAAATGGCGGCTGCATCGCAGGCATGGGCGGCGCTTCCCCCGGCATACTCCACAACCCCCGCCGCAGCCATAGCTCCGGCGGCTCCGATCTCCACCTGGCAGCCCGCGACTTCCGCAGCAAAAGTGGCCCTTTCGGAGACTATCAACCCTATTGCCGAGGCCGCGAATAGCACCCTGGCGATATCCCGGTATGAAAGCCCCATCTCTTCCTTGAGAGTGACCGCGACACCAGGTATCGTACCTGCCGAACCCCCTGTCGGCGCGGCACAGACCAGCCCTCCTGCCCCATTTACGTGCATGGCGGCCATTGCCCGGGCCGCAGCCCTCGCGTGAAGTCCACCCACCGGCAGAAGACCACGGGATTCCGAATCCATTATCTTCCCTGCAACGGGCTTCATCAGCCTCATAGGGAGATCCCCGTCGGACAGACCCTCTTTAACGGAGTCCTCCATAACCCTGAACCGCCGCACCATTTCCTCCTCCACTTCACGGCGCGGCATGCCGAGCAATACCGCCTCGTAGCGAAGCCCGGCCTCGCCCAGGGATACCCCTTCCTTCAGCGCATAGGAGATCATCCCCGATGCGCTTGAGAACAGCGCCTTCCCCCGGATGGGGAAGAAAACCGGTTCCACAAGCCAAAGGTCCCTTATCGCCTTTTCAGAGCGGAGCCTCTGAAGGACCCCGTCAGAAGGCCTTTCAAGGCATCTGGCATGAAAGACCAGGCTTCCTTCATGAGTCCTTACGGACGGGAAAGACGGGGCAAGAGGGAGCCTTTCCACGGCGGATTTAAGGGAAGGCAGCGCTTCTTCGCCTGTCAGGGCTATCAGTTCCCAGGCATCCCCGTTGATAGCGAAGGGCACTCCCCCTATGGATGTGAAGGCTACGGCTCCGCCTCCGACGGACCTGGCACAGGCCTTGACCCTTCTGCCCGATATCCCCGCCAGGGACACTTCCACGATGTTGGGATGCCCCTGTTCGGCCAGGGGTCTCACCGAGAATGAGATCCTGACCCCCTCGGCCTCTGCTGCATTCAGGGCTTCAGAGAACCTGGGATCGGTGATCTCCCAGCCCATGACGCCCATGGCGAAAGCCTTGTCGCTTCCCTGCTGGCGGTAAACTTCCGCATAGGACCCCCCCGGATCGAAGGTGAATTCCACCTCTATGGGTTTCTCCCCCAGGAGGGACCCTGCCATTCTGCCTATGTGAAAGGAAGCTGCAGTATGCGAGCTGGACGGACCGTGCATTACTGGTCCCAGGACATGGTTGAAAATGCTGGACGGGCTCATCTGAAAGATCCCCTTTCCGGTTTGCATTTCTATCCTGATCCGCTTCAACAAGTATAAGGTATGGAAATGATCTTTTCCCGGCAAGGGGTTTTGTATCGTATAATCCAGGTACATACAATAATTCGGGAGGTAATAAAATGCCGAAAAAAATCCTTGTCTGTGTCGATATGGGCAGGATGGCCGATCACCTGGTGGAATACGGGCATACCCTCGCCCATCGCCTTGACGCCGAAGTGGCCTTCATCAACGTCCTTCCCAGCCATCACCTCTGGAAGGGATACGAGAAATGGGTCAACCCGGATATTACCAGGGAGGCGGGTGAGATAGCCCGCAAAAAAATACAGTACCTGATAAAAATAGCGGAAGAGAAGCACCCCGAGTTCTCTTACCAGGAACACGCCCATGAACGGCCTCATGAGCATGAGATCTTCATCGGGCAGGGCGACTCGGCCGAAGTTATCATCGACACCGCGAAGAAACACGATTTCAACCTGATAATCATCGGGTTCAAGGGAGTCAGCGGGATACAGCAGATGATGGTAGGAAGCACGACAACGAACGTTTCGAGATACGCCCACTGTTCGGTACTGATCTACAGGCCGGGCTTCGATCCGTTCTAGTCCTGTTCCTGGTGATCGCTTGATACGCTGCAGCAACGTCTCCCTCGTCCTTGGGGGTCAGCAGATCTTTGAAGGACTGAGCCTTTCTGTCGCGCCGGGATCCAGGTTGGGCGTGGTCGGAGACAACGGGGCCGGCAAGACGACTCTTTTCAGAATGATCTACGGGGAAGTCAACCCCGACAGGGGGGAGGTCTCGATACCTCCGAAATGGCGCCTGGGCTACCTGCCCCAGGACCTGGTGGAGATCGGGGAAGCCCCCCTTATGCATTTCCTGAAGGAAAGGGCCGGGATCGCCTCCCTGGAAAAGGATCTTTCGTATATCCTTAACCGTCTTGCGGAAAAAGGGATCCATCCAAAGGAAAGATCAAACCTTGTAGCCCGCCACGAAAAACTTGCCCATTCTTACGAGACGGCCGACGGTTACGGTTTTGAGGCCATGGCGGAAAAGATCCTGAAGGGGCTGGGTTTCCGGAAGGGGGACTCCCGACGGCCCTGCAGCGAATTCTCGGGAGGCTGGAAGATGCGGGCCTCCCTTGCATCGCTGCTCCTCGGGAAACTCGATGTACTGCTCCTGGACGAGCCCACAAACCACCTGGACACGGAGAGCATGGAATGGCTGGAGGGTTTCCTGAACTCTTTCCCCGGCACCCTTATGGCCATTTCACACGACAGGAGGTTCCTTGACAAACTCACCAATAGTACAGCCGAGATCGCCGGCGGAAAAGCCCGCGTATATTCGGGTAATTTCTCGGTTTATATCAGCAAAAAGACCCATGAACTGGAGATATCCGAAAAGGCGGCCAGGCGCCAGGAAAAGGAGACCGCAAGGATCCTGGCCTTCGTGGAACGCTTCAGATACAAAGCCTCCAAGGCATCCCAGGTACAGAGCCGCCTCAGATCCATGGAGAAAAGATCCACCGTTGAAACGACGGATAATTCGAGAAGGGTTTCCATGAAGTTCCCGCCGTGCCCCAGAAGCGGTCTGGATGTTATAAGCGCGGTGGATCTGGGGCATTCTTACGGGGATAACGAGGTTTTCTCAAAGGTAAACCTTTCCGTCAGAAGAGGGGAAAGGGTGGCTCTTGTCGGGGTTAACGGAGCAGGAAAGTCAACGCTCACCAGGCTTCTTGGCGGTCAGGAGAGTCCCTCCAGGGGCAAGATAAGCCTGGGCCATAATACAAGGGCATCCTTTTTCTCCCAGGAGAGCGCAAAAAACCTTCATTACGGTCACTCGATCTGGGAAGAGATAAAGAACACATCCTCCCCCTGCACCGAACCACAGCGAAGGAACCTCCTGGGATGTTTCCTGTTTTCCGGTGACGATATTGAGAAGCCCGTATCCGTTCTGTCCGGAGGGGAGAAGTCCCGGCTGGCTCTTCTCAAGATACTTCTCAGGGAGACAAACCTGCTGATCCTCGACGAACCGACCAACCACCTGGACATGGCCACACGGGATCTATTCCAGGAAGCACTTCTGGGCTACGGCGGATCCATGGTCATTGTCTCCCATGACAGGGACTTTCTAGACGCCCTTGTAGACAGGGTGATCGAGATAAGGGACGGCAAGATCTTCGACTATCCCGGCAACTACTCGTACTTCATTGACAAGAGATCGGAACTCCTGGCCCGGGAAGGATCAGTTTCCGGGGGGGATAACGATGCAGGGAACGGATCCCCGGTTATCAGCCTGCGGGAGGAAAGGCGGATCGAGGCCGAAAAAAGGAACTTGCTTTACCGGAGCAGGAAGAAATTCCTTGACGAACTACACCCACTGGAGGCAAGGATCGGCAGGACAGAAGACAGAATAGGGGAGATAGACCGCCGCCTCTCCGACCCCTCCACCCTCTCGGACTCAGCCAGTGTAAAGGATCTGCTCCTGGAGAGGGCGGAACTCGAAAAAAAGCTCCTCCCCTTGATGAAGCGATGGGAGGAGCTCATGGAGGCCCTTGACAAAACCGGTTCCTCACTTTGACAGGTCCGGCTATTCTTCCAGCAGGGGTTCCGGGTCCACCATCATTCCCTGGAGGGATACACCGAAGTGGAGGTGGGGTCCGGTGACCCTTCCGCTCCTTCCGGCAAGTCCTATTACATCCCCGGCAGAAATGTAGTCGCCTTCCTGGACAATGCGGCCTGAAAGATGCATGTAGACCGATACTACCCCGTTGCCATGATCAAGGTAGATGCACTGACCAGCATAATAATGATCGACGGAAAGAAGGACCAGTCCATCGGCCGCAGCCCTGACTGGATCACCCACGGCGGCACGGTAATCTACACCTCTGTGGGGCGCCCTGGGCTTGTCGTTAAGGATCCTGCGGAAACCGTAGGGGCTGGTTATTGCACCAGGGACGGGACGCACCATCGGCACCGTCCATTTCCTTACAGGGGACATGGTCGCCAGGGCCCTTGAAGATTCCTCCCGTTCCCTCCTGATCCGTTCAAGCACTTCTTTCGGGGGTGTTACCATTTCCTCCGGGAGCGAGAGCCTCTGGACCGGGAACTCGACATCGGCAACGGTTATCTTCTTCAGAACCGTTACGGATCTCCCATCGACGAGGGCCCCAACCTCGATGTTCCTGGATCCTGGCCTGGAACTTCCCACATCTGTCCCGAGGAGGACCATGGCTTCGCTGATATCGCCAGACCTTTCGACCTCAAGGGTCAGCTGTTTCCCCTCCCAGGAGATCACCACGTCTTCCAGGGAGTCGGCGGAGGAGATATAGACCAGGAATGGCCTGCCTATGGCTGTTTCCGCCGGGGCGAGGACCACCATCTCCCGGGAGGCAGCAAGACCGCAATTTGCCAGGAACAGGAAGGAGAGCGAAAAAGCCGCTGCCCAGGCGATCAGGTACCTTCTCATTGTCCCTGGTCTTCCTGTCCTGTCGGGTTTTCCTTCCCCGGGGAGTATCCCTGGCAGTAGCTGACGCTTGTCATGGGTCCCTCGTTCACAGACAGGCTCAGCACGTCGGGCCTGGCGTAATGCCCCATGACATCGAAGTCGAAACGGCTCTCCCCTATCAACCCGAGGTCAAGGTCGGCGACAAGTATCTCCTCCCGGCCACGAACCGGCCCTGCAAGATACTGCCCCAGTGGTCCCAATATGGCGCTGCCCCCGGAGCACATTTCTTCCGGAAGATCCTTGAGGTCGCCGTAACACGCCAGGTCGGCGGGGTAAATGGATTTGTTGACGTACTGGTTAACGGAGATCACGAAGCACCTTCCCTCAAGGGCAATATGCCGGATGGTGGACTGCCACTCCTCTCGCGAATCTG
>CAZAMZ010000062.1:0-8795 GCA_964486375.1 uncultured Synergistaceae bacterium
CTCCTCTCCCCTCACTAGAAAAATGTTCTATCCTAAGATAGTTTTTCAGAACCATAACTTCATCAAAAACAACGACAATTCCAGAAATGGGGTTTTCCCTGACTTGCAGCTGTCACAGACACTTTTCAAATTACATCTGCCACATTATTCTGTCAATACTCAGTAGCGACTCGGCAAAACACGAGAGATTCAGAACGACAAAGAAATTCCCCATGATGTTTGAACTTTTCAAAGGGTAATGGAACAGTTTATCAGCGCTTCTGTGTTTTGAAATGAAGAGGGGATCACTGGAGGGGTTCAGCAGATGCAGATGGCCGATGCCTAGATAACCTCGTCGAACTCTTCCCTGTACTTTGCCACGCCCCTGACGCCATCCATGGCGACCCAGTTGAGGATCATAACCATGAAAGACTCGTCGGGGACGTTCTCCCACTGGCAATAGATGCTGTATTTCGAGGCTTTCTCGAAACCAAATCGGGGATAGTAGCGGGATTGTCCAAGTACGACCGCGAAGGGGCAGTTCCGTTCCTTCAGTACCTCCAGGCCTTTCCTGACGAGGCCTGAGCCTATTTCTTGCCTCTGCCTGTCAGGCGCAACGGCCATGGGAGCGAGCCCCATGCCTTCGATCACACGGCCTGAAACGTCAATAGTGACCGGGGAGAAGAAGATATGTCCAACCACCCTGCCTCCATCGACGGCTACAAGGGATAAATGACCGGGGCAGTTTCCCCGGAGCCTGTCGACTATATCGGCCTCCATGGGCTGACCGAATGCCAGTTCGTTCACTTTGCGTATCTGCTGGATATCTTCTGGCCGTTCCTCCCGTATCTCGATCATGGTCCCTCCTGGAGAAATGAGCTGTATTGTCATTTAAAGCAATGCAACTCCATCATACCACCATGGACCTCAGGAAGTCCGACGCCCTGAAGGACTGTGCCTGGATTTCGGGAGCAAGTTCCTTAACTTACCGTTTTGAATGAAAGGATATGAATCGTCACCAGGGAGGCGACCAGGAAGAGAAGGCCCCTTGCAGGCCAGGAGGAGAGCGCCAAAAATGCTGACAGGGATATGGTCAGCCATAGGAGCGAGAGGGAAGCAACCTTTGTCCGTGAAGATATCCCGCCCTTTTCCCTGTAATCCCTGATCATGGGGCCGAAGACGCGGTGGGAGAGGAGAGCGTCATAGAAACGGTCGGAACCTCTGGCGAAACAGGCAGCGGCAAGAAGAAGAAAAGGCGTGGTCGGCAGCAGCGGCAGGAAGACTCCCGCTGCTGCCAGACCTACCGCGATAAAACCTGCTCCGCAATAGAAACGTTTGCCGATCTTCATCCTTCAGTGTTTTGTAGATCCCGGTATGCCGATAAGGACTTCAGATCCGGTCGATCTTGCCCAGGTCGGTCTCTTTCTCCAGGAACTCTTCCTTCTCTTTTTCGGAAGTCTTCCTGTAGTGAAGGTCGCAAAACTCGTCTCCGTCGGGCATGCAGCGGGAGTGTACCAGGGCCCAGTCAGGGTTGAAAGACATAGATTTGGCGGGATCGACGTAGCAGTAGATCCTGCCAAGTTCCTCTTCGCCCATTTCTTTCCAGGTCTTGCCCATGGCGCACCCTTTAAGCCTGATCGTCGGACCGTGCCCGGTCTCGAGTCTCTCCAGTTCCTCGTAAAGCCCGTAAGCCGGGAGATCCTCGGAATAATTGTCGGGGCTGTTGTCCAGTCCTTTTGCGAGCGTCCTTTTCAGGGCGTCTTTCCCGATCCTTTTGCCGTAATCCTTGATCGCTTTCACGGTAAGTCTTTTGCCCTCTTCTTCGCCAAACTCCTCTACCAGCGTTCTGGCATAGGAAACATGAAGCATGGCCAGTCTCCGGCAGACACGCTCTATCTGTTCTCTTGCTTCATCAAAAGGTACCAGTTTCTTTCCTTCTTTATCCAAGGCACTTCTACCTCCTCGAAACTGCCCCGGAACCCTGGAATGGGGCAGGTTATTCTGTGCTCAAAAACCACCTGTTCTTCCAGGGTATAGAGAGATACCTTTTGCAAGTAGATCAACGGCCCTTTTCAGGTCCTTTTCCCTGAGCACGTAAGCCATCCTTATCTCGTTGACGCCAAGCCCCGGTGTTGCGTAGAACCCCTCGGCGGGGGAAGCCATAACTGTTTCCCCGTCAACTTCAAAATCCTGCAGCATCCAGATGATGAACTTCTCTGCGTTGTCCACAGGGAGCTTTGCCATTATATAGAAAGCCCCTTCCGGTTTCCTGCAGACTATTCCGGGGATGCCGTTGAGCCCTTCAAAAAGGATGTCCCTGCGCTTTTTGTACTCTTCATTGACCCCGGAGAGATAGGAATCCGGTGTTTCGTATAGGGCCGCTGCGCCCAATTGTTCCAGCGTTGGCGAGCACCCCCGGGCCTGGCAGTATTTTAAACCAAGGGATATGAATTCACTGTTCTTGCTCACAAGGCAGCCTATTCTTGCCCCGCAGGCACTGTACCGCTTTGAGACCGAATCCACGATAACAAGGCGGTCCCTTATGTTTTCGATGTTGCCGAAGCTGAGATAGGGTTCATCCATGTAGACGAACTCCCTGTAGACTTCGTCGGAAATAAGAAGAAGATCGTTCTTCATGGCCAGATCGGAAAGCATTCTCACCTCTTCCGGGGTGTACACGACCCCTGTTGGGTTGCCCGGGTGGCTGAGAAGAATAGCCCTGGTTGAACTATCGATCAGTTCTTCAATTTCTTCACGGGAAGGGAGATGGAAACCGTCCTCTGCCCTGGTTGTGATGGGCTTGATGAAAGCGTTCGCCGAAGCTGCGAATGCCGCGTAGGCAGGGAAAAAGGGTTCGGGAACAAGTATGCTGTCTCCGGGGTCGCAGGTTATGTTGACCGCGAAGTTGAGCGCTTCGCTGCCGCCGTTGGTCACCAGGACGTCTTTCCGTTCGATCGGTATTTCGTACTTTCCGTAGTATTCCACTATCCTGTCTATAAGGTCGAAGTCGCCCTGGGATGTCCCGTAGGCGAGGGTCTTGCTGTCGAATTTCCTCAGGGATTCGAAGAACAGTTCCGGGGTCTCGATATCCGGCTGACCGATATGGAGAGGGTAGATTTTTTTACCCTTTTCCCTGGCTTCCGCCGCAAACGGTTCAAGCCTCCGTATGGGGGACGCGGGGAGGGTATGGCTTCGTTTGGAAAAACGCATTGCACAACCTCCTATTGATGCCTGTCTTTAAAAGGGCTCCCCGGAGACAGGGGGTCTCCGGGATCCTCTTTTATCGTATGAAAATGTTCGGGACTATGCTTCCGGGATAAAGTCGCAAATGTATTCGACCACCTCGAAGCAGCGTATCTGGTAACTGCTGTCGCGAATAATGGTGAACGAGTCACCCTCGCGGACCGGCATCCATTCTTTTTTGTCGGGCGGGAGGAGTACTTCCGCCCTTCCGCTTACAATCTCGACTATCTCCTTGTCGCCAACCCCGAATTCGTAGGTCCCGGGGAGGACAACACCAAGGGTCCTTCTGGTTCCGTCAGGGAAGAAAACGTTGCGGCTTATGACCCTTCCGTCGAAATATACGTTGGCCTTGGTCCCGACTGCTACGTTCTCAAACTTTTCCTTCAATTCAGAGCACCTCCAATATTCTGTGTCCTAGTTCAGCAGAAGCCTGGGCAGCCATAGCGCTATTCCCGGGAAGAACACGAGGAACAGGAGCGAAAGAAACTGGATCCCCATGAAGGGAATGCTCGACATATAGATCTCCTCGATGCCTATGTGGTCAGGGGCAGCACCCCTCATGTAGAAGAGGCTGAAACCGAAAGGTGGCGAAAGGTAGGCGACCTGAAGGAGGACCATGAACACGAGTCCCCACCATAGAGGGTCGAATCCCAGTCTGGTAAGCAAGGGGGATACGATCGGTGCGGCAAGCATGATCATTGCCGTGGGTTCGAGGAACATTCCAAGGAAGAAAACAAAAAGCACTGAAACGGCAAAGACCATCCAGGGGCCCCCGGGCATGGACATCGCCAGTTCTGCGACCAGGCGGTTCCCGCCCACGCCGGAAAATACCGAGCCAAAGGCAGCTGCCCCTATTATTATCCAGCCCACCATGCTGGCGATCTCCAGGGTCTCCATGGAGGCGGACTTCACTATGTCAAAAGAAAGGCGCCTTGTGAAGAAACTGAAGAAAAGGGCACCGACGGCTCCAACGGCTGCTGCTTCAGTAGGCGTTGCAGCACCTGAAAGGACGGAACCCAGGACAAGTATGATAAGCAGTGAAGGGAGGAAGACCTTTCTGAGGGCTCTGATCTTCCCTCTCCAGTCCACACGGTCCTCGACAGGAAGTGCGGGGCAGAGTTTCGGGTTGATCAGGCTGCGGATAAGGATATACGCGCAGTAAAGCAGGGCAAGGAAAGCTCCGCAGGTAAGTCCCCCGGCGAAAAGGCTTCCCACTGAAACGCCCGTAACGGCTCCATAGATGACCATGTTGGTGCTGGGCGGGATCAGCTGTCCCAGTGTCCCCCCAGCCATGACCGAACCAAGGCTCAATCTCTGGTTGTATCCGTACTTGAGCATCTGCGGCAGCCCGATAAGTCCCAGGCCGATAACGCCGGCGGCTACGACGCCGGACACTGCCCCTAGAATAGCCCCTACCAGGATGGTCGCCACAGCCAGGCCGCCCCTCAGGGGGCCGGACCACTTATAGAAGGAGTCGTAAATATCCTCTACAACCCTTGATTTCTGAAGGATCAGGGCCATGAATATGAAAAGGGGCACTGCGAGGAGCGCAAAATTATTCATGGTCCCCCAGGCCGCTGTAACAAGCAGTCTCATGCCACCCATGCCCCAGAGGGACCATCCGAACAATATGGCAACCATGGAGAGGGCAAATGCAATAGGTATCCCCATGGCCAGGACTGCGAAAAGGGCCAGAAACATTAGAAGAGGAACGTTCTCCATAAAGGTCACCTGCTTTCGGTATTCAGCTTGCGGAAAATTCTGAAGATCTTTATTACGGCAGCGAAAAGAAGCAGGGCCGCTGATACCGGGACTACCATTTTGAACCACCATATCGGCGGGTCAAATGTTGTCTGGTGCATGGATCTTTCCATTATCCGCAAGGACTCTCTCGCCCAGGGATAGCTCAGGTAAAGAAGAACGGCCGATGAAAAACCCACGACCAGTTCGGAAAGAAGATCCAGGATCCATCTTTTGCCCGGTGAGATGTATTTCTGGATAATATCGACGGCAACGTGTTTGCCCTTAAGCTGCGTATAGCCGCCCCCAAGCATGAAATGGACACCGTAAATGAACAGCGATAACTCGAATGCCCATCCGGGCATGTTCTGGAAGATGTATCGCATTATCACGGCAACGACTATGATGAAGGCGAGCGGCAGAATAAGGTAAGAAGTATACCTTCCCAATCTTTCCATTGTTTTAGCCCCCAGTTCTTGTTAAGAACAATAAGCGGCAGGGTCAGGTCCAACCCTGCCGCTCGTATCTGTTTGTTGAGTTATTTCGCTTTGAACCCCAGTGTAGCGGCTTCCTTGGTGTATCCCAGCTCGTTGAGGACCTCGGCGTAAAGGTCGAGGTACTCCTGGCACTCGGGGGATTTCTTTGCCCATTCCTTGAGGACGTTTGCCGCTATCTCGCGGACCTTGACGACATCTTCATCAGGAAGGGTGATGATGTCCACGCCCTTGGCCAGCCACTCATTCTTTGTCTTGCGGGCCTCACTGAAGTTCGTGATGGCCGAAAGGTATCTCATGTGGTCGCGGGCAGCAAGAACGATATGCTTCAGATCATCGGGGAGTTCAGCCCACTTGGCGGCGTTAACGATGAGGGCCTTGTCCTCGTTGATACCGCCGTGGTGGGCGGGATCCATGACGAACTTGGTGACCTCGAGGAGACCCATTTCTTCGTTCTCTTTCCATTCGGTCCACTCGGCGGCGTCGATGGTGCCGGTCTGCAGGGCGGTGTAGATCTCAGGGGCGGAGAGGGATACCGCAGAAGCTCCCAGAGCTGTGTAGAACTGCGCCCCCATGCCGCTGGAACGGATCTGCTTGCCTTTGAAGTCTTCCAGGGTTCTTATGGGGGTCCTCATCATGAGGATCTCCGGGACGGAACAGTCGGTGGTTCCGAGGTAGGTGATGCCGTGTTTGCCGTAGGCCTTCTCGATAATGGGGAAGGCTCTCTGGTCAAGGTACATCCCTTCCTGGAAGGTAAGGAGAGGTGAACCAGGCCTGGTGGCGAAGATCCCGAACAACGGGTCCTTACCGGTCCAGTAGGCAGAGAAGATCAGCCCCATTTCAACTACTCCGTCCTTGATGGCGTCAAAGGAGTCGAACACCGGGAAGAGCACTCCGGCACCATATGGTTCCACGACTAGCCTCCCGCCGGAGGCCTTGTTGATCATTTCTGCAAAGGCTTCAACGTGGCTGAAACGGTAGGTTCCTACCATGGAATGCGTAACAAGCCGCCACTTGTAAACCTTGTCGGCAGCTTCCGCTTTTGAGAATTCGCCTATTGTGGTGAAGCAGAAAGCAAATACCAGCAGAATTGCCACAAAAACCGAAATCTTCCTCATCTTATTACCGCCTTCCTTTACGGGGTTTGAAAGAAGCTGATGATGCTGGTCCTTTTGTGATCCCTTTCTGATCAACCCTTTTTCGGGAAACGTCGCACCCCCTTCCACTATTCGTATGAAAAAAGACCGGCTGGATCTGAAAAAGGTGCCTAAAAGGGAAATCGACTGAAATTGTCGTTGACAGGGTTATTTTATAATCCTATATTATTATACGATTGCATAATGTCAATAGTGGCAACAATGTTTTCAATTCAATACATCCCAGCTTGAGCACGTTCTTTTTACTGGTCTGTCTGGGAAAAACGGACATTATTAAAAGGATTTCAAAGAGGGAGGCGTTCAATGTTGCTGGTGGAACTCCGGATTCACGGAAGAGGCGGCCAGGGCTCTGTAGCCATGGCTGAAATGATCGCGGGGGCGGCTTTCGCAGAAGGTAAATTCGCCCAGGCTTTTCCATACCTTGGTGGTGGAGGGGAAAGAAGGGGGGCACCGGTCCAGGCTTACGCCAGGATCTCCGATTCCCCGATCAGGCTGAGGGAGAAGATAGAGGAGCCCGACCTTGTGATCGTCCAGGATCCTACGATCATGGAGATGGTCGATGTCCTTTCGGGGCTGAAGAAGGATGGTGTGATCCTTGTCAATTCGGAATCATCCATGGAGATATCCCGGGATGATGTAAGGGCCTTTTTTGTGCCTGCCAGCCGTATTGCTATTGAGACTATAGGCAGGCCGATAATGAATACCGCCCTGATCGGTGCCCTTGCCCGTATCACCGGCCTGGTGTCGGTGGACGCTGTTGCCGAAGCTATCAGGGAGAAGTTCCCCGGGGAGATCGCAGAAAAGAATGTGCTGGCAGTCAAGAAGGCCTACGAACAGGTTGGAGGTGTCGAATAATGGACCTGCCGCTCGGTGGTGTATGCAAGGCCGGCGAATCCAAGAAGCTGGAAACAGGCAAGTGGAGATCCTTCCGTCCTGTTGTCGACAAGTCGAAGTGCATCAAGTGCGGGAAGTGTGCGGAATTCTGCCCCGATTCCTGCATGGAGATAAAAGAGGACGGAGCAGAAGTGAACCTCTATTACTGCAAGGGCTGCCTGATCTGTATGCGTGAATGCCCTGTCGACGCGATAACGAAGGAGGTTGAAGAGAAGTGAAAGGCAAAACCGCTATTCTCGAGGGTTCAAGGGCGGTTGCGGAGGCGGTTCGGGCATGCAGGCCGGATGTTATCTCCGTCTATCCCATAACACCTCAGACCCATATACTTGAGGATCTTGCCAGGTTTGTTTCTTCCGGCAAACTGAAAAGCCAGTTCGTGAGGGCTGATTCCGAGTTTTCGGCCGCTTCCATTGTCTACGGGGCAAGCGCTGCCGGTGCAAGGGCCTACACGGCCTCGGCATCCCAGGGACTTCTTTTGATGAACGAAGTGATCTATGCCATGGCATCTACACGTCTCCCGGTGGTCATCACCGCTGTGAACCGCGCAATATCCGCACCTATCACTATCCAGCCGGATCACCAGGATACGATGAGCCTCAGGGACACCGGCGCCATCCAGATCCACGTGGAGAGCATGCAGGAGGCCTACGATGCCCATGTGCAGTCCTTCAGGATAGCAGAGGATCCCGAGGTACAGCTTCCCCTTATGGTGTGCATGGACGGCTGGGTGATCAGTCACTCCTATGAACCTGTTACCGTCTACCCTGACGAAGCTGTAGCGGAATTTGCGGGAAGCTTTACCCCGGTCCAGAAACTCGATCCCTCGAATCCTTTGACCTACGGGGCCTACGCGGACCAGGATGTCCTCATGGAGTACAGGTACGCCATGATGGTCGCCCAGGAGAAGGCCAGGGACAAGATCCGCTCGGTAACGAAGGAGTACAGGGAGGTCTTCGGTAACTATGACGGTGACCTTGTAGATACCCACTGCACCGAGGACGCCGAAGTCGTCCTTGTTGCGATGGGCTCTATGGTTTCAACGATCCGGGCTGCCGTGGATGAACTGAGGTCCGAGGGGAGGAAGGTCGGCCTCATCAAGGTAAGGACCTTCAGGCCCTTCCCGAGGGAAGAGATCATAGCGGCGTGCGTCAAGGCGCCGGTGGTGGCAGTGCTCGACAAGAGCCTTAGCGTCAACTCCGGGGGGATCCTCGCAACGGAGGTCAAGTCGGCCTTTTACGGGGAAAATGTCCAGCCGGTCATAGTGCCCTTCATGGCAGGGCTCGGCGGC
>CAZAMZ010000063.1:0-8690 GCA_964486375.1 uncultured Synergistaceae bacterium
CTGTCGAAGTCGGTGTCGGGGCCGTAGATCGAAATACCCGGGATGGTCCTTACTCCTTCGAGGAAGCGTCTCCCCAGGGTCCTTTCATGGTCCCCTATTACTTTTATGCCTTTCTCGACGATCCAGTCAAGGGAGGCGGAAAGCCCCGCAATACCAGGAAGGTTGGGAGTCCCCGCCTCAAAACGGTCGGGGAGCTTTTCGGGCTGATGCTCGTCGTCGGAGAAACTCCCCGTCCCACCTTCGACAAAAGGCAGGACCCTTCCGGCAAATTCGGGCTCCCAGACGATACCGCCGATACCCTGGGGCCCCATCAGACCCTTGTGCCCGGTAAAGCAGCAGGCCGAGAGGCCCAGCCCCTCCACGTCGATCTCAAGCACCCCTGCTGTCTGGGCAGAGTCCAGGACGCAAGGAACACCGGCCCTGGTACATATAGCCGCCAGGTCCCCCAGAGGCTGGATGGAACCGCAGACGTTACTTGCATGTGAAAGCACGAACAGGTCGACCCTGTTTTCTTTCAGGAACGAATGTAGCACTTCAGGGTTTAAAAAGCCTTTTTTGTCGCATTCAAGGACCGAGATCTTCACACCCTGGCCCTCAAGACGGCGCAAGGGCCTGATCACCGAATTATGCTCCATGCTGGTCGTCACTGCGTGCATCCCTGGTCGAAGGAACCCTTTCAGGACAACATTCAGTGATTCGGTGACATTCCCGGTGAAGGTCACATACCGGGGGTCGAATTTACGGTAACCCCTGAAAAAACGGGCTAGCTGCTGGCGTGTCGTCGTCACCATGTCAAGGGTGTCGATATCCCTTCCCGACGAAGAACCCCTCGCGAGGTTTGCCCCCCTTCCCAGGATAAAACTGCTGATGGCTTCGGGAACACAGGCAGGCTTTGGCCATGTCGTTGCGGCGTTGTTCAGATATATGGACATCATACACTCTCCCGTTTTGATAATAAGGATCATTTGGCTGGTATTATAGACCATCGCCAGGGATCCTGAAAAAAAATAAGTGCATAAAAGAATTGTTTTTTACTGACCTTTAAACCTTCTGACGATCTGAACTATCTCTTTGCCGGCCAGGGGCCTGGCGGTCCTTTTAGCGGCTTTAAGCAGCCGGGCCGTCTCCCTCTTTGAAAAAAGGATGCTCCGGGCCTTGTCCGCGGCCATACGGTAATCAAAAAGGGCCCTTGCGGCACCCCGGTCGAGAAGGTAATCGCTGTTCCTCTGTTCCTGGCCGGGGATGGGGTCGGTAATGACAACGGGTGTGCCGCTGCATAGCGCTTCCGACGAAGAAAGCCCGCCGGGCTTCATGAATACTATGTCGGCAGCGGCAAAGCGGCATGGCATGTCATCTACGAAACCATGCACCCTTATCCCTGTCTCTCCCGGGAACTGTTCTTCAAGGGATGCCCTTGCCTTGTCGTTGGTGCCGCAGATGACCTCGACACCGAACCCGCCCTTGTGAAGAGAGTCGACCACCTCTTCCATGGGTCCCAGACCGATACCCCCACCCATGACCAGGGCTATGCTTTTGTCCAGATCCATACCGAGCCTCAGGCGGGCTTCCTGCCTTGTGGGAGACGAAGCATAGACGGGGTCCACAGGTATGCCCGTCAGGAATATCCTCTCCCGGGGAAGGCCGTCTGCAAGATACTGCGAGAAGGTCTCTTCGCTGGATACGAACCATGCCGAAAAGGCGGGGTTGCGATGAAAGACATGGCTCAGAAAATCGGTGTTCACGTAGCAGACTGGAATTTCAGGGGAAAATGATTCGGCAATGGCGCCTGACCCGAAAAAGTGGGTGAAGAGAATAACGTCAGGGGAGAAGGCTGCAAGGTTCTTCTTCAGCTTGAGCAGGTTGATCTTCTCTGTCAATTCCCCAAGGGTCGCTATTACCCCGTTCCGGGTCGACGGGTCATCGGTGCTGTCGTAGAAATAACCCCACAGGTGGGGCATGTGCCTCACCATCTCCAGGTAGGACCTGGTGTAGACCCCTCTTACTATCGGAGAAGAGAAGGACAGGGTGTCGATGCACAGGGTCTCTGGGTCGTGCAGTTCAAGACGGAACCACTTCTCAAGGGCCAGGGCCGCGGTCCTGTGGCCCGTACCTACCGAGGCGTAGAGTATCGCCACCCTGAATGACAATCCGTCCACCTCCAGCAAAACTGTTCAGGTTTATCCTGCCTTTCCTATTTGCCCTCCATGGCCTGCCTCAGAAGATCCCCGAGGGAAACACCGGAGGGTTCATCCGACTCAAGGGCAGAGCGAACTGCCGAAACCAGCGAATCACGAATATTCTCCGGCTTGTAGTCCGGTGGAAAATACAAGGCCGCCGAATCATCGTGACCTCCGCCCCTTATCTTCCTGCCGTCCCTGAGAAGGCCTGTTATCCTTCCGGCAAAACCTTCCCTGCTCCTCAAAGACACGTTCCAGTCGCCGGCAGGCCTCCTGCTGAGGACAGCGGCAACCCTCGGGGGTGACTCCATCCTGTCGAGGACCAGTCCGCAGAAATCGGATACATCTCCAAATTCCAGGGATCCCGGACCGACGAATAAAAGATCGTCCCCCGAACGGGAGGCCCTTTCGAGGGCGACCCTGAACCTCTCCTCCTGGTCCTTAACGAAAGAGGAGGCCGCCGAGAACTCTTCACGGCTGAGCCTGGGGGAAGGGTTCCCAACAATTCTCATCAGGGTCGGCCAGGGGCCGCAGAGGGTGATCATTGCCTGCCATAGACGGCTTTCCGGGATCCTGTTGATCCAGAGGTCTCGATCGTTAGCCACTTCCACGATGCCCTCCAGGGCGGAGACCTTTTCGAGGACCTCTTTGTCCCCTGATCTTTCCCTGATCCAATTGTAGTAGACCCTGGCTGCGCAGAAGCCTGTATCGACATAGACCCATGGCCTGTTTCCGTAACGTTCGAGGGTGCTCTGATGGTGATCAAAAAACAGGGGACCGTCTCCGGGCTGGAAATGGCGGTCTATCTCGTCCACCGTCTTGTCTTTCTGGCAGAACAGGTCAAGTACCATGAACGGCTCGCCCCTGGCCATCGAGTCGAGCACCAGGAAATCCACTTCCCCGTAACCTGTAAGGCTTACCCTTACAGGATCCATTTGCGGGCGGTGAAAAGCCCATGCTACGGCAGCGGCAACCACACCGTCCAGATCGGTATGGCTGATGATGTGTATCCCGGCACGACTCATTCTTTCCCCGCCTTTTCGTGAATTTTCTGTCCGCGTTTCCTTGAATGCTACCTGCCTTGATTATAGGCCAAGTAATCCACGTCCGATGTGAATAGAAATGCGAATAACTTTATTCCCCATCAATAAGGCTTTTGTTACCTTTGGTCAAATTTTTTCAACTTTTCTGTAATCAGGAAAATTGCCGGTGATCTGGGGTTTTTTCGATCTGCCTGATAACCATGAGTATAATGTGGATATGTGGATAAAATTTGTGGATTAAATATGGTACCATTGATTCCGCAATGACCAAAAAAGCATGAGGTGAGCCCCCTTGGAAGACAACACTTCGATAGTATGGAAAAAGATCCTGGAAATAGCCGAGGAGAACCTGCCCAAAGGGGCCGCTGACATCTGGCTCAAAACCTGCCTTCCCGTCTCGCTTGAAAAAGGGGTTCTGACCCTTGATGTCCCCAACGTTTTTGTAAGGGAACAGATACAGTCCAGGTTCATCGAAAAACTCACCGCCCTTACCTCACAGCAGGGCCTTGCCGAGAGGATAGTCATCGAGGTAGGCGGAGGGGCCAAAAAGGAGGAGATCCGCCGGGCCGAACGCATCTCCAGGGAAACAGAACGCCCGAAGAACGGGCTTAACCCGGATTACCAGTTCGACTCCTTCGTGGTTGGAAAATCGAACCGGCTGGCCCATGCCGCGAGCCTTGCGGTTGCGGAATCACCGGGAGTGGCCTATAACCCCCTGTTCTTCTGGGGCGGGGTCGGGCTGGGCAAGACCCATCTTCTTCACGCCATAGGGAACTTTGTGACGAAACACAACGAAGGGACCAGGATCGCCTATATAAGTTCGGAGAAGTTCATAAACGAATTCATAATGTCCATACAGAACAACAAAACCCACGAGTTCAAACTGAAATACCGCAGTGTAGACGTTCTTCTGATTGACGATATCCATTTCCTGGCCAACAAGGAAAGCACCCAGGAAGAGTTTTTCCATACCTTCAACAGCCTTCACGATGCCAAAAAGCAGATCGTCCTGACCTCCGACAAACCACCCAAGGACATACACAACATAGAGGAGAGGCTTGTCAGCCGCTTTGAATGGGGTCTTGTCACCGACATTCAGCCGCCCGACCTTGAAACAAGGATAGCCATCCTGAAAAAAAAGGCGGCACTGAAAAACTACTTCGTCCCCGACGATGTGATCGACTTCCTGGCCCAGAATATCCCAAGCAATATCAGGGAGCTCGAGGGGTCCCTGAACAGCGTCATGTTCTTTGCCGATCTCAACAACGAATCCGTAACGGTGGACAACGCCTCCAGGTGGCTGAAGGACCTCATACGGAGATCCTCCAGGGGACAGATAACCATAGAACTGATCCAGCAGGCTACAGCGGAATCTTTCGGGATACCGGTATCATCCCTGTCGGGCAACAAGAGAACCTCTGAAATTGCCACAGCAAGACAGGTGGCCATGTTCCTCAGCCGCGAGCTCACAGGAACCACCCTTCAGCAGATCGGCTATGCTTTCAACAGGAAGGATCACACGACGGTCATACACGCATGCAAAAGGATAGAGGAATCATCCAGGAAAGATCCCAGGATAAAACAGGTTGTGGAGAACATCAGGGAAAAGTTGTGAAAGGGATGTGAATCAAACTCTGTCTTTCCACATCCCTGGTCCCTGTTTTCGACCCGGGGGAGAACTTGTGGAAAGAGAACCACAATTTTTCCTGAAGTAATGCACAGGAAAAAGACCGCAGTTCAGGGGTGAAAAGGGGTTTTCCACATAAATCACACCCTTACTACTAGATTTACTTCTTTTTTTCCTATATAAGAGATAAAAAGAAGGGAGTGATACGGTTTTGAAGCTCCTTGTGGATAAAGCGAAATTTCTCAAAAGCTGGAACATGGCAGAAAGAAGCGCCGGGCACAGAAGCACCATTTCCGTCCTTTCGGGGGTAAAATGCGAAGCTTCCGAAAACGGTGTATTCCTCAAGGCCACAGATCTGAAGACTTCTATCAAGTGTGCTGCCGAAGGTGTGGAGGTTACAACCGCCGGAAGTTCCATCTTCCCGGTGAAGATAATAGGGGAGTTCTTCAAGAAGGCCCCCGGGGATTCGTTCACCATCGAGGTTGAAAAGGGCAAGGCAACGGTTATGTCCGGCAATAGCGTATATACCTTTTCAACCTACCCGGTATCGGAATTTCCAAAACTCCCTTCCTCGGAAAATGCTCAGCCATTTTTCCGTGTATCCTGCGGTGACCTGAAGCGATTTCTTGACGAGGGAACCTTTTCAGGTTCACCGGGTGAGGAATTTCCACAGTACCTCAGTGCGGGACTGGTACAGACTGACGAGGAAGAAAGAGTCAGGGTCGTATCAACCGACGGGAGAAGGCTTTCAATGTCCCGGGGCACGGTCACCGTCGATGGTGAACCGGACCAGGTGCTCCTCCCCCTTGCAGGCCTCAGGGAACTTCAGAGGGCGATATCTGCCATCGAGACCGATGAAGAAATAAGGGTACTCAAGGATGATGCGCAGGTATATTTTCTTACTGGAGGAATGGAGTTCTCCGTAAGGAGAGTGGAGTCGCGCTTCCCTCCCTATGAAAAGGTCCTTTCCCAGGACAGGACAACCTGGCTCACCATAGACAGGGAGATATTCATAGGGGCCCTGGAAAGGGCCGAAGTGGTAGTAAGGGATTTCAGCAGAATGGTGGTCTTCCTCCTTTCTCCGGGAGGCAGCCTCAAGATACAGGCCAAGGCCCCCGAGGTGGGTGAGGCTTTCGAGGAGATCCCGGGAGAATGTGACGGGGAATCCCTGAAGATAGCCTTTAACGTGAAATACCTTCTGGAGGGGCTCAGGGCCCTTCACGGATCGGTGGCCCATCTCTCCTTCAACGGTCCGAACGGGCAAATGACCCTTTCCAGACCCAGGGAAGAAAGCTTCATGTATATCCTGATGCCGATAACCCTTCCCGAGGAGGAGACCACGGAAGAGACGGCATGAAGATCACCCTTACTCAGTGGGAAGGATTCAGAAGCCTGAAGCCCCGCCGCCTGGAATGGGCGGAGGGGCTTCATCTGCTACTGGGGCCGAACGGTTCTGGAAAGACCAATGTTCTTGAGGCATTCCATGTCCTCACCGGATGGGGATCCCTGAGGGGGGAAAAAGTCCCTGATCTGAAGAACTGGACGGACCCCGGCAGGGGGACTTTCCTTTTCGCCGGGTTTGCGGGCGAAGAGGACCTGGAGGTCAGGGTGGGTATAGGCTCCCGCATTGTCGCAAAGAAGGGAGGATCGTCCATTCAGTCCTCTTTGCTGCGCCCCCTTGTCCCGTCGCTGATATTCCTTCCCAACGACCTTTCCCTTGTGGAGGGATCACCGGCAACGAGAAGAAGGCTGCTTGACCGGCTCTGTGCGCTTCTGTTCCCGGTATACGCGCTCAGGCTCCATGAATACGGGAGGGCTCTCAGGCAGAGGAACGCGGCCCTCAGGCAGGGGAAAAACCTTGCGCTGACAGCCCGGGTATTGGCCCCTCTTGCCGCCTGGATCTGGGCATGCCGCCTGGCTGCAGCCGACCTGATCCGCAACGGCCTCGCGGAGGCCGGAGACCTGATGCCTTCCGGAATAACGGTGGAACTCAAGAGGGCGAGCAGGGGGCTTGAGGATCTTCAACTGGATTTCTGGGAGTCCCTGAAGGCCTCTCAACACCAGGAGAGGGCGACGGGGGTCTGTCCGGTAGGTCCGCAGAGGGATGACCTGGTCATACGGTTCGGTGAAAGGGAAGCGGCAAGATGTTTCAGCAGGGGCTACAGGAGGAGGGTGGCTGTCTCGCTTCTTATTTCCTCCGGGTGGGCAGTTGAGAGAAAGATGCGAAGAAAACCGGTCCTCCTGCTGGACGAAGTAATGGCCGAACTGGATCACGACGGAAGGGAACGGCTGATATCGGTCCTGGTGAAAACGGGGTGGCAGGTCTTCGCCACGACAGCGGAAGCCTGCACACCGGAGTGGCCGGGCAGTACATGGTCGGTCAATTCCGGATGCATAGATGAAATATGAAAAAAGCACAGGGGGTCAGGTTTTTGGAGGACAATGTATTTGACGTAATTGTGACAGGTGGGGGGCACGCCGGATGTGAAGCGGCGCTTGCCTCCTCCCGCATGGGAGCAAGGACGCTGCTCCTGAACCTGCTTCTGGACAACACGGCGATGATGCCCTGCAACCCATCCATAGGCGGCCCTGCAAAGGGACACCTCACCAGGGAGACAGACGCCCTGGGAGGAGAACAGGGGGCCGCTGCCGACGGCTCCACGATCCACATAAGGATGCTCAACACATCAAAAGGCGCAGCCGTCAGGACCCTCAGGGCGCAGTGCGATCTCAGGGACTACCATCTATGGTACCGGCGCGCCTGTGACCTGCAGCCCGGTCTTTACGTGATGCAGGACCAGGTTACGGATATATGGATAGAGAACGGCCGGGTCAGGGGCGTAAGGACCGCGATAGGAACCGTTTACGAGGCCGGCAGGGTGATCATTGCAACTGGAACTTTCCTGGGGGGGAAGGTGCATATAGGGCTCACCTCCTTTGACTCGGGGCCGTTGGGGCAGGTGGCTGCCGTTGGCCTGGGGAAGGCGCTCCGTGAGGCGGGGCTCAAGGTGGGAAGGCTCAAGACCGGGACCACTCCCAGGATCCACGCCGGAACGGTAGACTGGGAGGCTCTCGAGAGGCAGGAGAGCGCCCCCGAACCTCACTGTTTCAGCCACTGGGGGGAACCCAGGGTCTATAGCGGATATGCCTGCTACCTGACGCGGACCAGCAATGAAACCCACGAGGCCATAAGAGGATCCCTTGACAGGTCTCCACTTTTTACGGGGGCTATCGAGGGGAAGGGGCCCCGCTACTGTCCCTCGATAGAGGACAGGGTGGTCCGTTTCCCGGACAAGGAAAGCCACCTCGTCTTTCTTGAACCCGTGGCACGGGACTCCGTGGAGATCTACATGCAGAACTTCACCACCAGCCTTCCCTTCGATGCGCAGGTCCGGATGGTCCGCACCCTTCCGGGTTGCGGGCGTGCAAAGATCATGAGGCCGGGCTACGCCATCGAATACGACTTCGTTCCGCCCACGCAGCTTGAACCCTGGCTGGAAGCGAAAGACATCAGGGGGCTCTTCTGCGCGGGCCAGATCAACGGGACGTCTGGTTACGAAGAGGCTGCCGCCCAGGGCATCCTTGCCGGCATTAACGCGGCCCTTTCCGCGAGAGGAGAGGAACCCCTTGTGATCGAGAGGTCCAGGGGGTACATGGGAGTGCTTGTGGACGACCTGGTAACCAGGGGAACCGAAGAACCTTACCGTATGCTTACAAGCCGCTGCGAATACCGGCTCCTCCTGAGGCACGACAACGCCGACCGCAGGTTTTCCCCCATAGGGAGAAAACTCGGCCTCCTGAACGACGAAAAATGGAGTATCCTCCAGGAAAGATGGAGAACGC
>CAZAMZ010000064.1:0-8574 GCA_964486375.1 uncultured Synergistaceae bacterium
AGCTGATCAGGGCTGCCGAGCTTTCGGGGATGACCCCGGTGGTTCGTGTTCCCCGGGCCGACCCCGTTGATATTCTCAAGGTTCTCGACGTGGGAGCTCACTGCATACACGTACCCCAGGTCAACTCCCCGGAGACCGCCCGAATGGTGGCACGGGCGGCAAGGTATCACCCGGAAGGCATGAGGGGCGTGGCAGTCCCCAGGGCTCTTTCCTACGGCCTTCAACCCCTTGACAGCGCATTGGAGGAGGCCAACCGGGAAGTAATGGTCATTGTCCACTGCGAGAATTCGGAAGGTCTCGAGAGGCTTGAAGAGATAGCCGGGGTGGATGGCATAGACATGATCTTCGTAGGACCCTACGACCTTTCCCAGTCACTTGGCGTGCCCGGGAAGATATTCCATCCGTCGATGACAGAAGCGGTTTCGCGGGCTCTCGAGTCCATAAAAGGCGCCGGAAAGCCCGCGGGTATCTTCGTCACATCCCCCGAGGAGGCAAAACTGCGCATCCAGGAGGGGTTCAGCTACATCGGTTACAGCGTTGACAGCCTGATCTTCGGAAATGCCTGCCGGGAGGCTATCAACACCTTGAGAAGCCACAGGCAGGGCACTTGATGCATCCCTCCTGCCGGGCCATGGAGGCCCCGCAGACGGGGCACATGTCCGTATCGGAGAGGGACTCCATCATCCCCTTCTCCTCCATGTCCAGGTAACCCATGCTGAGCAGCCCGTAGGCTATGGCGTCGGGGACGGACATGATAACCCCGTCGCCGTGCCATACGGGCTGGGATCCACCGATCCCCTTCATCTGCTTGATAATGGCGTGGAGCCTTACGCCGCTCCTGAGGGAGAGGGAGATAAGCCTCCCCATGGCCTCTGTGAAAGCCATCGTCTCATGTCCCGATTTGCCCATGGTGGTGAAGACCTCCACGGGTCGTCCGTTCACCTCGTTGACGGTAAGGTAAAGGTTTCCGTAGCTGGTGGGGATCTTGGCGGTCTTCCCTCCCAGGATGAAAGGACGCTCCATGGGGCTTTCCACTTCCGAGACCTGGGGTATGGGGAGGGCCTGCTGGATCGCAGGCTTGTCCACGTAGAGCACCTGTTCTGAACGGCACCCGTCGCGGAAGACGGTGATCCCCTTGCAGTGGGTCTTCCAAGCGAGTATATAGGCCTTCTCCACGTCCTCAACGGTTGCGCTGTTGGGGAGGTTGATGGTCTTGCTGACGGCGTTATCCACGTATTCCTGGAATGACGACTGCATCCTCACGTGCCATTCGGGAGCTATCTGGTGAGAAGTCTTGAATACTCTGGCCAGGACATCGGGGGACTCGCCTGCCTCCAGGGCCTCCATATAGTAGCGGTTTCGGTAGGAGAACTGTTTCCCCTCCAGAACTTCCTTGGTGAACTCCAGGGCGAATACCGGTTCGATCCCCGACGAGCAGTCCGCGATCATGGACAGTGACCCTGTGGGTGCTATGGTAGTTATGGTAGAGTTGCGAAGCCCCGATCCCGGAAGGGCAGGGCATTCTCCCCTGGAAAGGGCAAGTTCGGCACTCTCCTGCCTTCCGACCGTAGTGATAGTCGACATGATGCTTCCCGCGAGTTCCAGGGCTTCCTTTGAATCGTAAGGTATTCTCAGCTGGAAAAGCATATCGGCCCAACCCATGATCCCCAGTCCGATCTTGCGGGTTTTCTTTACCATTTCCTCGATCTGGGGGAGGGGATAACCATTGACATCTATAACGTCATCAAGGAACCTGACTGCGAGCCTCGTGGTGAGCCTCAGTTTCTCCCAGTCCACCCCGCTTCCCTTGACCATATTGCCAAGGTTGATACTCCCCAGGTTGCAGGCCTCGTAGGGCAGAAGCGGCTGCTCCCCGCAGTTGTGGACAACCAGCCCGTTGGCATCAAAAGAGTTTTCGCCGGGAACTATCACGTCAAACACTTCCTCAATGCCATCCGGGATCAGCATGTCAACCGTTGCAGTAAAATGTTCCTTGTTCATTCTCCGCCTGTAATTGCCGAGGCTATCCATGAGTTTCCCCTGTTTGTCCGAGTCCTTGAAACCCACTTTTTCAGAAAAAAGCCTGATATTTTCCCTGGAGATCACAAGTTCATGCTGTGCAAGTGTCTGGTAGGCCTTCATGCCTCCCTTGCCGTCCGGAAGGAGGGCTGACCTGTCTTTCCGACGGTTTTTGTAAATGGTGCTGGCAATTCCCAGCCTCAGGAGCATCCTTTGCACGACCTTAAGGGTTGGCAATGAACTTTGGCTTAGCCGGACACTTATGCCTTTTTCCTGTTCGCCCTGGATTGAACCATCGGCATCAAAGAGTCCACTGAGGAAACCCCTTACAAAAGCTGAAGAGGTATCGGTCTCCATTTTTCGCGTAACGCCTTTGTTCCCGGGCGACATTCCAAGAGATGAGGCCAGGGATCCGATCGAGCTTGTGGACATTCTGTATTCGTTCCTGCCCTTTACATGGATCCAGCCCTTAAAGTCACTTCGATGGGGCAATATTTGAACGGCTTTTAAAGCTTCGCTCATTACGGCCATGGGGCCTTGTCCCATATTTTCTTCTCCGGCGGCCTTTGCATCGGGAATCCAAAGGGAAAGAACAGCCTTGTCCTTCTTGATCGTTCCATCGCCGACCAGAAGCCCGATGATATAGCCTTGTTCAAGAGTTCCAAAGCCTTCCCAATCCGTCCAGGATCTGTGATCGTTTATCTTTATCCTGTCGCCCGACTTGAGTTCCCCGGCAATGACCCATTCGGTATCCTCCCTGTAACGGGTTTTCCTTTGCACCTTTAGTATCGGGTGGTCTTCGGTAAGCCTTATGCTGAAGCCCTCCCTGGTTTCAAGGCGAAAAACGGGTTTTTCTCCGGTTTTGAAAAACCCTTCATCAGAAGAAGAAACTTTCTTTCCGTTAAGCAAAAGGTCTATTCTCCTGCCGCAAAGATCTCTGGCAGGTTTAGGACCCTCGACAGTATGTACCAGGGAATCGCCCGAAACGCAGGGATTAGTTGACGTGATAGCCCCTAGATGCGCTAAAGCGTTATCCTTGTTCAGCTTGTCCAGAAAGATCATCCCCGGATCTCCGGTCTTCCAGGCCATTTCGCAAATAAGCCTGAAGAGTTCCCGGGCCTTTACGGAGCGGACCACTTCTTTGGTCCTGGGGTTCAACAGGTCCCAGTAGTCATCGTTCTCGACAGCCCTCATGAATTTGTCCGTGGTCCCGACGGAGATGTTGAAGTTATGAAGTTTGCCTTCTTCTGTCTTGGCCTTTATAAAGTCGAAAACATCAGGGTGGTCTGCATCCAGGATCCCCATGTTCGCCCCGCGCCTCATTCCTCCCTGCATTACGACCTCCGTGGCATGGTCGAACATGCCCATGAAGGAGATGGGGCCCGAGGCTATTCCATTGGTGCTGGAGACATTGTCACCCTTCGGTCTAAGTTTGCTGAAGTTGTAACCCGTACCCCCGCCTGACTTGTGAATGAGCGCCATGTGCTTGAGGGAGTCGAATATTCCCTCCATGCTGTCATCCACGGGGAGTACGAAGCAGGCTGCCAGCTGACCGCCCTTGCGTCCGGCATTCATGAGGGTGGGACTGTTGGGCAGGAAATCGAGCCGGGCCATTATGTCATGGAACATCTTGACGAAGGCGTCGTCGGAAGGGTCCTCCTCGGCGGTGGCAACGGACCTTGCAACTCTCCAGAACATCTCGTCGGGGGTCTCGATGACATTTCCGTCTCCATCCTTGAGGAGGTATCTCTCCGCAAGGACTCTCATGGCGTTCTCGGAAAGTGGCAGGCTGGTATTCTGAAGGTTCCCGGATTCGTCCATTGTCTTGGTCTCCTTTTCTCTTTCTTGACCACGAGGGTACTTGATATGTGGTTTGTTGTGAAGAGGCCCTCCATATATAGCGTATCAACACAGGAGCATTATATCTCCTTTCTGCCTGTGGAAGGAACGGGACCTTCGGCTCAGAGAACCCTCAAGGAAAGGGACTCGGAGAGCACCTCCAGGGTCCTGATCCCCCCTATGGAGTTGCCCCTTGAATCGAGGGCAGGTCCGACAACGGAGACACCAGCCTTCCCGGGGATAGATCCCATGATCCCTCCCCCAACCCCGCTCTTGGCCGGGAAGCCGACCCTCACAGCAAAATCGCCCGACCCGTCGTAGAGGCCGCAGGTCTGCATGAGGGCCCTCAGGATAATCGAAGTCCGGCTGCTGAAAACGGTTTCGCCGTTCAGGGGGTTGACGCCTCCTGCCGCCAGGGTCGCACCCATGACCGCAAGGTCGCTGACCGTGCATTCTATGGCGCACTGTCTGAAATAGGTGTCCAGGATGTTCTCCACATCTCCCTCCATGGCTTCAACACTGCGAAGGAAGTATCCCAGGGACCTGTTCCTGTCGCTGGTATCCCTTTCGGAGGCGGCCACGGCCTCGTTAACCCCTAGCCCCGGGTTACCGGACATTCTGCGCATCGTATCCAGGACTGCCTCCAGGCGTTCATTGCTGTCAGTGAATGGAAGAAGGGACAGCACGAGTATGGCACCCGAGTTAATGAGGGGGTTCTGGGGTCGGTGAGGTGCCCTCATCTCCAGGCGCATGATCGAATTGAAAGGGTCGGCGCTCGGTTCTACACCTACCCTGGAAAATACCGTCCCTTCTCCGCAGATATTGAGGGCGAGGCCCAGGGATGCCATCTTTGATATCGACTGGACTGTTATCCTTGTTACCGTATCCCCGGCGGCATAAATACTGCCGTCTTTGCCGCAGTAGGACGCTGCAAGGGCGAACGGGTCGGCCTTGGCCAGTTCGGGTATATAGGTGGCCACCACGCCTTCCTTCAGGACTTCTCTTCCGGACCGGACAGCTTCCTCAAGGATGCTCTCCAATTCTTTTCCCCTCCTTTTACGGGATGCAAACAGGAGCACGAGAATTATACTTGCTCCTTCTCCATTCCTGTCATCGGCTGAAAAAGGCCATAATCCGGAGCATCAGGAAAAATGACTTGCCCTTGCCGCCTCCCGGCCTTATTATACGGAACCAAATAACCTGTAGCCCTTATGCCTGGAGGGTGGCCGTAATGAACAAAAAAGGATTTGGCCGATGGCTAAGCACCAGGGGTACCCTTGCTGTGATGGATGGCGGCATGGGCAGCCTGCTTGCGGAGCAGGGATGGAACCCGCCGGAACTGCCTGAAGAGATGAACCTGAAAGCGACCGGTATGGTCGAGTCGATACACAGGCAATATATCGAGGCCGGGGCTTCGGTAATCGAGACGAACACCTTTGGCGGCAGTTCGCGAAAACTCGCATTGCGGGGTCTTGAAGCACGCACTTTCGAGATCAACCGGACGGCTGCCGGGATAGCCCGATCGGTATCCTCGGGGAAAGCTCTTGTTGCCGGCTCCGTGGGGCCCCTGGGAGAGCTTCTTGAACCCTTCGGTCCTTTGGTGTTCGAAGAAGCCCTCGAAGCTTTCAGGCCCCAGATCAGTGGTCTTGCAGCCGGGGGGGTCGACTTCATCCTTATAGAGACCATGATGGACCTGCGTGAGGCCATGGCGGCGGTCCTTGCGGCGAAAGATTCCGCCCCCGGGCTGGCCTTCGCTGTCAGCTTCACTTTCGATACCCATGGCCGGACCGTAACAGGGACCACGCCGGAAGCGGCAGCCCACTGGGCCCGAAGTATCGGGGCCTGTGCAGTCGGGGCAAATTGCGGGACTGGCCCCGATGAATACCTGAAAGTGGTCGAGGCCCTTTCAGGATCATCAGGTATCCCGGTCCTTGTCTACCCCAATGCGGGTGTTCCAGGCCGAAGTGACTACTGGGGTCCGGAGAGTTTCTCAAAAGCCGCTGAAGGTCTTGCCAAAGCGGGGGCCTCGGCGATCGGGGGCTGCTGCGGCACGACCCCGGCCCACATACGGCTCCTGGCCGGGACCGTTGGCCATCTTCCCCTGCCTGCCGCTTCCATTCCCGAAGGAACGTTCCTTTCGGGGAGAGGCCGCGTGATAACAGCAGGGCCAGGGAAACCTGTCCTGATAGTCGGGGAGAGGATCAATGTATCCCGGAAGTCCCCCCTGAGAGACGAGATAGCGGCAGGTAACCTGGAGATACTGCGTGGTGAGGCTGTATCCCAGGCAGCGGCAGGTGCCTCGGCCATAGATCTCAACCTGGGTTTGCCCGGTATAGACCAGGCACGGGCAGTTAGCGAGGCCGCGGTTGTGATACAGCAGGCAGTTGACGTTCCGCTTTCCCTGGACAGCGACAGCCTGGATGTTATCGAGGCGGGTCTGCTCTCCACGGCCGGCATACCCCTTATCAACTCCGTAACCGCAAAGAAGAGGGACTTGTATCGGGGGCTGGAACTGGCCTCCCGTTTCGGGGCCTGCCTGACGGTCCTCCTGATGGACGAGGAGGGCATCCCCGAGACGGCAAAGGGCAGGATAAGCATCCTTGAAAAAGTACTCTCATCGGCGGAGGAATCAGGCTTCCCCCTGTCATCACTTTTTGTCGATGCCCTGACCCTGGCCGTCGGGGCCGTTGAGGGAGGTCCATCGGCAACTCTTGAGACCATAAGGGAAATATCAGAAAAAGGAGCCCGGTCCATTCTGGGTGTAAGCAATGTCTCTCACGGCCTCCCGGCAAGATCGCTCATTAACAGGTCCTTTCTTGCCATGGCAATGAGTGCCGGACTTGATGCCGTGATCATGGATCCCCTTGACAGGCAGATGATGGAAGCAGTGGCGGCGTCGGAGGCGCTGACAGGCAGGGATCCAGGCATCAGGAGATATATTTCCTCGGTCAAGGACTCCCCTGCCGATGTATCCGTAACATCATCACTGTCCGGGAAGGCTACCACGAGGCCCCCTCTCGACAGGATCAGGGAGGGGATCATTTCCGGAGATGTCGGGCCGGTATTGAAAGCTGCAGAGGAAATGACCTCGAAAGGAGGCGCTTCCCCCCTGGATATAATCGGCAAGGGTGTCGTTCCCGCCCTGGAAAAAGTGGGGCAGCTTTTCGAGGGAGGGGAGTTCTTCCTCCCCCAACTGCTGGCATCGGCAGGGGTTGCAAAAAAAGTGTGCGATTTTGCCCGTGGGCTGATGGGAACAGGGAAAGGCAGTGCTTCAGGGATAATTGTCCTTGCTACCGTGGAGGGAGATCTTCACGACCTTGGCAAGAACGTGGTTGGTACTATTTTTCAGAGTCACGGGTACGATGTTGTCGACCTTGGGCGTGATGTTCCGGCAGACCGGATAATCGAGGCTGTGTCTGAGGTTTCGCCCGACGTAATAGGCCTTTCAGCCCTTATGACCACGACGATGCCAGCCATGGGCCATGTGATAAGGGCCCTCGAAGAGGCGGGCATGGATGTTCCTGTGATCGTGGGGGGGGCATGCGTGAACGGAGAATTTGCCGATTCTGTCGGGGCAGCCGGCTATGCGGCCGATGCGGTCTCGGCGGTCGGACTTGTGGCGAGGCTGCTGGCAGAGAGAAGGGGGAATGGGTGAAGTGTCGATAGGTAAAATGTTTGCCCGTCAGAAACCGGTGCTTTCCTTCGAGATATTTCCACCAAAGCGGGACTATCCTCTTGAGACGATCTATGAAACAGTTGATGCCCTTCATGATCTTGAACCTGATTACATGAGCGTGACCTACGGAGCTGCGGGCAGCAGCCGTGAAAGAACTGTAGAGATAGCCTCAGGGCTCAGGAAGCGCTGGGATATAGTACCCCTTGCTCACCTTACCTGTCTTGGATCTTCCCGGGAAGAGATCGAGGGAGTGTTGGGGGAACTGGCGGATTCCGGTGTGGAGGACATCCTGGCCCTTCGGGGGGATCCTCCGGCACCTGGAAGCGGGACACCTTTCAAGCCGGGACCCTTCAGTTATGCCTCTGAGCTTGTCAGATTCATCCACGAAAGGACTCCGGGGAGATTCTGTATTGCCGCTGCAGCCTATCCTGAAGGGCACGTGGAATCGGACTCCATGGAGAAGGACCTGGATAACCTTAAAAGAAAAGTTGACTGCGGGGTGGATTTTCTGGTATCCCAGCTTTTCTTCGACAACGAGATTTTCTTCCGTTTTGCCGACAGCCTTGAGAGGGCGGGTATCGATGTGCCTCTTGCGGCGGGGATCATGCCCATTCTCAAAGTCAGCCAGATCAGCCGCATAGTTGCCCTGTGCGGAGCCTCCATCCCTGCAAAGACAGCACGAATAATGGCCCGCTACGAACATTCCCCCGAGGCACTCTTCCAGGCCGGCATCGCCCATGCCACGGACCAGATCATCGACCTGCTCGCCTGGGGTGTCAGGGGGGTTCACATATATACCATGAACCGGCCCGAGGCTGCCCGGTCGATAATGCAGAACATAGGGTGCGTAAGGGATCACGGAAGGGGTTTGTAGACTTTTCCTCTTTTGGGTAGAATATCCCTTGTTTCCTGAAAATAACGTATCAAGGGAGAAACAGTTTGATCAGATACCGCTCGATTTTCCTTTCGGACCTTCACCTGGGGACGAGATGGAGCCGCCCGGAACCACTTAAGAAGTTCCTCGGCAAAGTCCAGTGCGA
>CAZAMZ010000065.1:0-8539 GCA_964486375.1 uncultured Synergistaceae bacterium
GAACGAAGATTCAACCCGGCGCTGCAGATCGGGGACAAGAACGAGTTTATCAGGTCACTGACGGAAAACATGCCCCCGGCCCCCGACCATTTCAGCCGCTGCAGCGATATCAACCGTCGCGGACCTGTTCTGATCTCTGCCATTCCCGTCATGAAAGAACTTGGCCCGAAGCAGTTTTTTGAGAAGATGAAAGACCCGGGGACGGTCGTACTTGACGCGAGAAGTTATTTCGCCTTTGCCGGCCAGCACATAAAAGGAGCCTGGCACCTGGACCTCAACGGCAACTTCCCCACATTTGCCGGTTGGGTAATGCCTCTGGATAAGCAAATCCTCCTGGTGGCGGATGACTACAAAAGTGCCCAGATGGCAAACACCTGGTCCAGAAGGGTCGGGGTCGACAGTATAGTCGGGTATCTTGACGGGGGTATGGCAAACTGGACCGCGGAAGGGCTGCCTTCAAGCCATATCGAGATCATCTCCGCGGAGGACCTTCACAGCATGATCCTCGATAATTCCAGATTTATTCTTCTTGATGTCCGGGCTCCCATTGAATTTGAGGACAGCCATATAGACGGCGCGGTGAATATCCAGGTCTCTGACCTCCGCACCCGTTACAGTGAACTGGACAGTTCAAGGCCCGTGGTGGTCATGTGCAGTTCGGGAAACCGTTCCAGCCTTGGTGCGAGTATCCTGAAGCAGCACGGGTTCAGGCACGTAGCGAACCTTGCGGGGGGGATGTCAGGCTACAGTGCCGCAGGGTACGTAAAGGAATGCAAAGCCTGCATGAACCCCCATGGATCAAGGTTCTTCACGGAATACTCGGAAGTTCGCAAACACTGGGACATATCCTGAGAAAAGGGGGAAAGGAACTGTGAATTACATGACGGAAGTCCGATGGTCACCCTATATCGTGGGAGCCGGTATCGGTGTTCTGAGCTGGCTAAGTTTCCTGATCTCCCGGAAGCCCCTTGCCTGTTCCACTACCTTTGCAAAGGCGAGCGGAATGGTGGAGAGGCTTGCAAGAGGTGACATTGTGGACAGAAAGCCCTATTACCAGAAGGAGAAACTCGTCATCGACTGGCAGTGGATGCTGGTGACCGGGATAGTAATAGGGTCGCTCATTTCCTCCCTGCTTTCCGGGGACTTCCACTGGCAGTGGATCCCCTCATTGTGGGCTTCAAGGTTCGGCACTGGAGTATTGTTGAGGATTTCTGCCGCTCTGTTTGGCGGAATATGCCTGGGATTCGGGGCTCGGTGGGCTGACGGCTGCACCAGCGGCCACGGTATCAGCGGTACGATGCAGCTGGCCCTGTCGAGCTGGGTCTCAGCCGCTTGCTTCTTCATCGGGGGCATAGTAGTGGCCGGGGCTGTCTACTGATCGTATTTGCAGGAGGATGGGTGAGATCATGACCACTGAAAAGGTTGGCAAACCCAAAAAAGATATTCCGCAACTCATCTGGGGGCTGGTTTTCGGTATCGCTTTCGGTTTTCTTCTCCAGAAGGGCGGGGCTACAAAATACGATGTTATCCTGGGGCAGCTCCTGCTAACAGATTTCACCGTTGTCAAAATAATGCTTTCGGCCATTCTGACAGGCATGGTTGGGATCTATTTCATGAAAGGGCGAGGTATGGTGGAACTTTACCCGAAATCGGGCTCGGTGGGGATGAACGTGATCGGCGGCCTGATCTTTGGCGCAGGTTTTGCCATTCTGGGCTATTGCCCGGGAACCATAGCCGGGGCAATAGGCAATGGCTACCTTGACGCCCTGGCGGGTGGGCTTGCGGGAATAATGATCGGATCAGGGATCTTTGCCGCGCTGTACCCGGAACTGAACAAGGGTATACTGAAGTGGGGTTACTATGGCAACGTTACTTTGCCACAGGTCTTCAAGGCAAGCGACCGGAACGTGGTTATCCCTGTCGCGGTGGTGATAGTATTGGTGCTTTTCCTGCTGGAACTTGGCGGCCTTTGATTTTTTGGGGATCTGACCTCATTGTGAAGGTCTCAAAAAGGGGGTATCCGTTTGAACACGCTTGTTGCCCTTCTTACAGGTTTTGTTTTTGCCGTGGTATTGTTTGCGGCCTTCCGAATGTTCCGGCGAGGTTCCAGGAGGCAAGTTACCACGATCCATTCCAGCATTCAGCAACTCAAGGCTATAGGGCAGCTCTCTGTCTTCAAGGTCCTGACCAAGGAGATCGTGACCGAGGTGGATCACGCCTGGGGTGAGATCGGGAAAAGGTATTTTTCCTGGGTACTGTCGAACAGGAAGATGGCCATGATCTTCGAATTCGTCATCGATTTCCGTTACGACCTTCGAAGCCCGGACTTCCAGATAATCGAGGAGCCGGAGGGCAGTTTCCTTCTGAGGATGCCGCCCTGCGTCCACGAGACAAGCATCAGGGACATCCAGTTCTACGACGAGCAGAAGTGCAAGCTGCTGCCCCTGCTCCTGCCCGACCTTCTCAACACCATCCTCGGAGACGGATTCAGCGAGGAGGACAAGAACAGACTGAAGGACGCGGCCAAAAGGGCTGCCGAGGCCCAGGCCGAGTCGATGATCGCGGGTCTTTCCCCGGAAGTGGAACATTCGGCGAGGCAGACCCTTCAGTCGCTGGCCAGATCCTTCGGGGCTGAGAACGTCCGCTTCGAGTTCCCCCACGCCGGTAAAAAGGGTGTCACCAAAGACGAGAGGGAATGACCTAGTTCAGGCTTTCAGCAACCTTCCTTGCCCAGTCCCTTACCGCATCCCAGTCCCGGAAGTCCCCGACGGGGCTTTTCACCATTTTGATCGCAGCCTTCTCAATAAGTGAAAGCTTGCCGGGGTCGATCTTGCCGGCAAAGTATGCCAGGTTAGCCGGTTTCAATGGTGCCAGGGATTCGTCAAGGGCTTTCCGGCCGGCAGCGGCCTGTTCCTCGTTGTCGCCGGCGAAAGCCATACCCACCGCAAAGGCTCCTGCGATGAGGTTCTCCAGAGCTGTCCCGTGCTTGTCGACGAAAGCCTTTACTTCCTTGATCTTCCCGTAATAGATCGGTCCCCCAAGGATCACATGGTCGTACTCTGATGGAATGGGTGAATCTCTCAGGTCCACGGCTTCCGCTTGCCGGCCGGCCGACCTGATCTCCGATGCGATCGCTTCAGCGATCTCCGCGGTGGAGCCTTTGCTCGTCGCGAAGGCCACAAGGACACGCCCTTTGCCAGGCTCGGTTAGTTCACCTTGATCCGCCGCGAAAGCAGACCCGGCAAAAAAACAGGTGGCTACTGCCACAAGGCCCAGTACGGCAAGAGCACCTTTCCCGGGTGATCGTTCTTCGTTGCTGCCCACAGTTTGACGGTTTCCATGGAGCAAGACCTCAGCATTTTCCATTGTTTTTCTCCTCTGAAAAAATCATTGGTATGGGATCATGGCATTATGGCAAGGGATTATGATCCTTTGACCCACGAATAGGGAACAACAAACCTGTGTACTCTCATGCAAAGCCCCGGGAACGATCCCGGGGCTTGAGATTGTTGAATGCCTGGACTTTCGCAGAAAACCTGTCCTATTTGATAAGATCGCCCTGTTCAGCTGAGACGGAAATTTCGCCTGACTGAAGTTTTGCAAAAATTTCACCGGCAATCTTCTGGACATCACTCCCGAGATTGGGGTTCTCGAGAGGGATGCCTACGCCATTATTGACGGCGTTGAACAAAAGGGTCTCCCCTCCGGGGAATTTCCCCTCGGTCTCGGCCTTGATCATGTCGTATGCGGCCTGGTCGATCCGCTTCATGGCCGATGTGAGGATGATGGACTTCTGGCCGTCATAGATCCCCTCGGCATACTGGTCCACATCGACGCCGACCACCCAGAACTCCTTGCCCGATGCCCCCCGGGTCTTGGCCTCATTTATGACCCCCACCCCGACGCCTCCGGCAGCAGCAAATATTGCCTTGACCCCCCGGTCGTACATAGAGGCCGCCAACTGCTGTCCCGCTGCCACGTTGTCGAAGGACCCCTGGTAGACAAAATTCTCCGGGGCCATGGTTATTCTGGTGCCGTAATTTTCGTTGGCAAAGGCAACACCCTGCTGGAAACCCCAGTTGAATTTCTGTACCGGCGGGATCTCCATCCCTCCAACGAAGCCCACTGGTCCCTCCTTTAACTGGAGAGCCGTCGCAAGCCCTGCCATGAATCCTGCCTCGTGCTCTGCGAAGAAGATCGATACTGTGTTACCCTTCACGACCGGGGTGTAATCACCCTTGTGGGGTGATCCGTCCAGGATGACGAACTTTGCCTGGGGATACCTCTCCTGGGCCTTGTAGATACTCGTCTCGAACTTGAACCCCGGAGTCACGATGAAGCGGTAGCCCGCATCGTAAAGGTTGCCGATCTCCTTGAGATAGTCAGCTTCCGTAGTGCCGCCGGGTTTCAGGTACTTCACATCGATCCCCAGGTCCTTCTGGGCTTCGAGGACCCCTTCCCAGGTCCCCTGGTTGAAGGATTTATCGTCGATTGTCCCAGCGTCGGTCACCATTCCCACTTTTAGCGCGGCTCCCGATGCGGCGCTGCCGAGGAACATGCCGAACAGTGCTGCAGCAAGAAGAACCAACCCTCCCAGACGCATTATCCTGTTCATGAACACTCCTCCTTCTGCTTTTTGCGTTTCATCTGTTTAGACAGTGTTTTTTGTTTCCGGCAATATGGTACCACCCGTTTGACCGGCAGCCAACGCCGAATAATGGGCGAACTGTTTTTTCAGGTGAATATCAACAGTATCATGAGATATGATTAGCATGAACGCCCTTGACGGTAGACAAATTCGGGGGGGCCGACAATGGATTACGTAATAGAGATGCTTGATATCCGCAAGGAGTTTCCTGGCGTGATAGCGAACGACAACGTGACCCTCCAGGTCAGACCCAGGGAGATACACGCTATCCTTGGAGAGAACGGAGCGGGGAAAACCACCCTTATGAGCATCCTCTTCGGGCTCTATCACCCGGACAGCGGAACAATACGAATCAGGGGAAGGGATGTCCGCATTTCCGATCCCAAGGTTGCCAACAGGCTCGGGATAGGCATGGTCCACCAGCACTTCCAGCTCGTGCACAATTTCACCGTAACGGAAAACATTATCCTGGGTAAGGAAAATTCCTTCGTCCCCGACCTTTCCCAGGCTTCCGCAAAGATCCTTGAACTTTCCGGGCGTTACGGACTTAACATAGATGTCGGCGCCAGGATAGAGGATATCTCCGTGGGGATGCAGCAGCGCGTAGAGATCCTCAAGATGCTCTACCGTGACGCGGAGTTGCTTATCTTCGACGAACCAACCTCGATGCTCACCCCCCAGGAGATCTCTGAACTGATGCAGATAATGAAGAACCTTGTCCGGGAGGGCAAATCGATCATCCTTATCACCCATAAACTCCGGGAGATCAAGGCCGTAGCCGACCGCTGCACTGTCATCCGCCGGGGGAAGTGCATTGGAACGGTGGACGTTGGAACGACCAGCCAGGAAAAGATGGCCTCGATGATGGTAGGCAGGGAGGTGGCTTTCAAGGTTGCGAAAAAACCCTGTCAGCCGGGAGATGTGGTGTTGGAGGTCGAGGGCCTCTCGGTCCTCAACTCGAGGAAATTCCAGGCCTTGAAGAACTTCTCCATACAGGTCAGAAGCGGAGAGATCGTCGGGCTTGCCGGGGTGGAGGGAAATGGCCAGGCGGAGCTGGTGGAGGCCATAACAGGGCTTAGAAGGCCGGTTTCGGGATCGATGAAGCTGAAGAACAGGCCATTGAACCCCCTCTCCAGGCGACAGAGGATAGAGTCCGGGATCGCTCACATACCCGAGGACAGGCAGAAACATGGGCTTGTTCTCGAGTTCACGCTTGGAGAGAACATGGTCCTGAAGAACTACCTCCATCCCCCTTTCTCCAAAGGATGGTTCCTGAAGCCAGAGGTTATCAGGGAACACGGCGAGAGAATTATCGGTCTTTTCGACGTCAGGTCAGGCAAGGGTGTGGACTCATTTGCCGGTGATCTTTCGGGAGGCAACCAGCAGAAGGCGATAGTCGGGCGCGAAGTGGACAGCGACCCAGACCTCCTTATCGCCGTGCAGCCCACCCGGGGACTTGATGTAGGTGCTATCGAGTACATACACAAAAGGCTGGTGGAGCAGCGCGACAGGGGCAAGGCTGTGCTGCTGGTCTCTCTGGAGCTGGACGAGATCTTCAACCTTTCGGACCGGATCGTGGTGATCAACAGCGGCGAGGTCGTTGACATGGTGAACACCGATGCCACCGACGAGAACGAGGTGGGTCTCATGATGGCAGGGATCAGAAGGGGGATGGGGCGATGAGAAGGCCGCGGAATGTCCTTTCCATGTCCCTTCTCGCAGTGATCCTGGGGCTTGCTGCAGGTGGCCTGCTCATGGCAGCCATAGAAGCTGATCCCATTGAAGGATACACATACCTTGTCAAGGGAGGCCTGATGAACATCGAGCGGGTCGGCAACACCCTTGCCACGGCCACAAACCTTACACTCACCGGGCTTTCGGTCGCCTTCGCCTTCAGGACCGGTCTTTTCCACATAGGGGCGGCAGGCCAGATGCTGATCGGGGGGCTTTGTTCCACCGCGGTGGCCCTTCTGGTCACAGCACCCCGCCCGTTCCTGCTGTTGCTTGTCGTTGCTGCCGGATTCCTTGGGGGCGCCCTCTGGGGCTTTCTGCCGGGTTTCCTGAAGGCCCGTTTCAACGTCCACGAGGTGGTTGCCACAATAATGATGAACTGGATAGCATACTGGGTGGTCTACTACACAGTTCCCGCCTGGCTAAAGGGTGCCTACCTGGAGACCGAGTCTGCCCTAATACCGGCTTCCGCTTCGCTGAGGTCTCCATGGCTTGAGACTATATTCCGGGGTTCCTACATAAACCTGGGACTTTTAGTGGCCATCTTATCCGTTGTTGTTATCCATATCCTCCTGAGGAGGACCACGCTGGGCTTCGAGCTCAAGGCCGTCGGGTACAACAGGAACGCCGCGGAGAACTCGGGGATAAGGGTCGACAGGGACATAGTCCTTTCCATGATGATAGCCGGGGGGCTTGCCGGTCTTGCAGGTGCGACCTTTTATACCGGGTATTCCTCCAACATGCAGATAGGGGTCCTCCCCAGCCAGGGTTTTGACGGGATCGCCGTAGCCCTCCTGGGAGCTTCAGAGCCCCTCGGCGTCTTCGCCTCGGCCCTATTCTTCGGAATGCTTCATTCCGGCAAAGGCTTCATGAACGCCATGACCAATATCCCGCCTGAGATCTCCGATACCATCATCGCCACGATAATCTACTTTACCGCCACCAGCGTCCTTCTCGGCAGGGTGTGGGGTTTCCTCAGGCGAAGCGGAACCAGGAAAAAAGAAGGCCCTGATAAAATCCCGGATCGGGAGGAATCCTGACATGGAGATATGGATCATTACGGCACAGATCTTCCCCTACGCGGTGGCATTCACCATACCCCTGCTGATAACCTCCCTCGGGGGGCTTTTCAGCGAGAGGAGCGGCGTGGTCAACATAGGCCTGGAAGGCCTCATGGTCATGGGCCTCTTCATGGCGGCAATAACCATCAGGGGGTTTGAGGATACCCTCCAGAAGGGAGCGATCCCTTTGGGGCTTCTCGCGGCGGCCCTTGGCGGAGCGCTCTTCTCCATGCTCCATGCATTCGCGTCGATCAACCTGAACGCTGACCAGATCATCAGCGGAACGGCGATAAACATGATGGCCTCGGCCATAACGGTCTACCTTGCCAGGACTTTTACAGGAAGCGGGAACATTCGCATCAGGACGGGCATCCTTCGGCAGGATATACCTTTCCTGGCGGATATCCCCGGCCTGGGAAGGCTTCTTTTCACCCACACCTACTGGACCACCTGGGTAGTACTGCTGCTTCTGGCCCTGTCCTGGTTCCTGCTCTACAAGACATCCTTCGGGCTGAGGCTGCGGGCATGCGGGGAACACCCCTCCTCTGCAGCATCGGCCGGCGTCAACGTCTACTTCATGCGCTACATAGGGGTAATGATCTCCGGTGCCTTTGCCGGACTCGGAGGCGGAGTCATACTTGTGACCTACTCGGGTGAGTTCAACGGAACGGTGGCAGGGTTGGGCTTTCTTGCCCTGGCCGCTCTGATCTTCGGGCAATGGAGACCCCTGGGGGTACTTGGAGCCACACTTTTTTTCGGGTTCGCAGCCACCGTGGCCAACGTTTCCCAGGTGATACCCCAGTTCGCGGTGATCCCTCCCCTGCTTTTGAAAAGTTTCCCCTACATTGTAACCCTGGCCGCCCTTGTTCTCTTCTCAAAGACCTCCCGTGCCCCGAAAGCTGCCGGCCAGCCCTACTACCCGGGACAGGGGTAGTTTGAAGGGTGAAGGAAAACCTGAAACAAGGAGTCAGGCGTCAGGCTACAGGCTTCAGGGAAGGCAATATCAATTGCGAAAACGGTGGACGGTCAACGGTAAACCCAAAACACAAGGCGAAATGCTTTAATAAAAGGGCCGATCAGGACTCAAGGGGGGCCAAAG
>CAZAMZ010000066.1:0-8413 GCA_964486375.1 uncultured Synergistaceae bacterium
GGCCCTTCCAGAAAAGATCCAGACGGACAAGGTACGGGGAGACATGTAAAAATTTTTACACTGATTATCGGATTAACAAAAAGGAACCGTACGAAGCAAAGTACAGTTCCTTTTTATCCAGTCTATCTTGTAAAACAGATATAACGGATCCTTCCTTAACTCCTTACCAGGAGGTTTACCAGTCCCATGCTGAATATCGGGAAATAGACGAACAGGAGCAGACAAAGCATCATGACAAATACAAAAGGGAAAATATTCCTGGAAATGGAGTCAAGTTTTTCCCCCGATACTGCGGAAGCCACGAACAGGTTCGCCCCATAGGGAGGTGTAATAAACCCTATAGCCAGAGCAACGGTCATGAAAAGACCGAAATGTACCGGGTCGATCCCGATGGATCTCATAACCGGGAGAAAAATCGGTGTCAGGATTATCATCGACGATATATTGTCAACAAAACAGCCAACTACCAGTAGCATCATGTTTATTAAAAGCAGGATGATCCATGGAGTGCTGGAAACGCTGATTATCCAATCGCCTACCCTCATGGGGATCTCTTCCATTGTGAGATAGGTGGCAAAGGCAAGCGAAAGCCCCAACATGAAGGTAGTCGCTCCGTTAACTACAAGAGCATCCATAAAAGCGGCTTTGATTGAAGTCGCATCAAGTTCCTTGTATATAAACTTTCCTACCAGTAGAGCATAAACCACGCCGCTCACAGCTGCTTCTGTAGGAGTGAAAACACCTGTATAGATCCCTCCAAGAATGATAACCGGAACCAACAATGCCCAAAAAGATTTAAAGAAACTGGTCGCAATGTCATTGAGACCGTAATTTCGTTCCGCCCTGGGGTATTTCCTTTTTTTGGCTATAAACCAGGACAGGATCATCAGCGAAATACCTATTACGATCCCTGGAACAACACCGGCCACGAAAAGTTCAAGCACCGATGTACCCGAGATAACTGCAAAGATCACAAATGGTATTGAAGGCGGAATTATTACCCCTATTGAGCCGGAAGCCGCAGTCAATGCTGCCGCGAAAGGACCACCGTAATTCTTGCTTTTCATTTCCGGTATCATAAAGGATCCGATAGCTGAGACTGTGGCCGGTCCCGAGCCCGAGATGGCCGCAAAGAACATGCAGGCTGTAACCGTTACCATCGCCAGACCGCCGATCATAAATCCCACAAGGCTTTCCGCAAAGTCGACTATCCTTTTAGAAATGCCGCCGTAACCCATTAGCGATCCGGCAAGCATAAAAAAGGGAATTGCCAGAAGCGGGAAGGAATCTATCCCCGTGAATGCCGTCTGGGCGATCATGATTACCGGGATCGAGCTCGTAAAGTGCATGGTGATCATGGTAGCAAGGCCAAGAGCTATCCCTATCGGAACACTCAGGGTAAGGAAGATGAACAGGAGAGATATCAACAGTGCAATATCCATAAGGTTCCTCCTATCCTGTCAGTTCCCGGTTTCTTATTACGAGGAAGAATTCTCGTACAAGCCTTGACGTCATCAACAAGCTTCCGACCGGGACCGCTGCATAAGCTATCGCCATGGACATACCCAATGCAGCGGATATCTGTCCTCTTGTATAGATCATCCTTGTCAGCTGGAAACCCTTGTAAACGAGGAAACATCCAAAAAAGATCCACAAGGAAAGAACGACCAGCTCCAGAACCTTTCTTGGCAACCCCTTGAATCTGTCTACCAGAGCCTCGACTCTCAGGTGTCTTTTCTTTCTGACGGCATAACTGGCACCGATCCATGTCTGCCAGATGAAAACGTACCGAGCTACTTCCTCGCTCCAGGAAAGGGAGTTTGAGAAAACATACCTCATTACAACCTGGGCAAAGATCAGCGTTACGGTCACTATCAGGGAAAAATACAGAAGGTTTTCCTCTATCCTGTTGTAGTACTCACCCAATCGGATCATTTCAATACTCCCCTGTTTTCAGGCTCAAAGGGCATCATTCAGCCCGTGATAGGTAATCCAGGTTAATAAATGTTTTTCAACCTTACTTTTTGGGTCAAAACCACCAACGGGATCCTTTTCCCCATTTCTCCAGTCTTAGGCCAGAAAAATCCCGCTTGATAGCCGGCGGTGATAGGGGTGGTTATCCGGTGATCCATCGGGGGGGGCGGGAAATCCCGCCGTCCCCCGACCTGTTCTTGGCTGGTGTGTCTTTGTTGATAAACGATGCAAGAACTCATTTACCTTGCTCTTGTCCTGTACCTTCAGGTTATTGATCCACCTATTTCTGCGCCTCACGGACAATATCCATAATTTCCCTGTATATTACTGATTCGAATTCGGCATAAACGGGTTCAGTTGCTTTGACAAAGAGTGCTCTTTCGGAATCGGTAAGGTCGTTGACCTCCATGCCGGTAGCTTTAAGAAGTTCAAGCATTTCGATATCCTGCTTCTCAGTAGCTAGCCTTTCGCTAGTTTCATAACGCTTTCCTGCCTCCAGTACGACTTCCTGATACTCCTTTGGCAGCGACTGGAAGAAACTCTCTGACACAACCAACGGGGCCACGGCAAAAATATGCCCGGTAAGGGAATAAAACTTCTGAACCTCATAGAACTTTGATGAATAGGTAAGGACCACCGGGTTATCCTGCCCGTCAACGGTCTTCTGGGCAAGGGCAGTATAGAGCTCAGCAAAACTCATAGGGGTAGGATTGGCGCCCAGGGCCTTGAAGATGGCTATGTGTATAGGGTTCTCCATGCACCTGATCTTCATTCCGCTCATGTCGGCAGGGGTTCTGATCGGCTGCTTGTTGTTGCTCACGTTCCTGAAGCCATTTACTCCCCAGCCGATGATACGGAGCCCTTGAGGTTTCAGGTCCGGCTCGAGCTTCTCGGAAAGCGGACCGTCAATCAACTTGTAGGCCGTCTCAAAATCCTTGAAAGCAAAAGGCAGATCAAAAATGTTGAACCTGGGTGCGAAGGTTGCCAGGGTTGAACTTCCGATGATCCCGCATTCCACTGTGCCCAGCTGCATCGCTTCTGTTGCCTGGCGGTCTCCTCCAAGAGCAGCATTGATATGAAGCGTCACCTGAACGTTTCCGCCAGTGTTCTCCTCAACGAATGCCTTGAAGTCCAGAAGGGACGGATGGGACTGGTGAGTTTCTGAGCCGACCGAATGAAGCTTCATCCTGAAGACTTTTGCTGTAGCGGACTGGGCGGAAGCTAGAACCATAAGAGCGCACATTAACAAAAGCACCATTTTTTTCACGAAGAACGCCTCCTTTATTTCCGGCCCTGGCAGGGACCGTTTTTTCTGTTTATATTTCAGCGGTCTGTTTTTGTAAGACATTCGTTGTAGTAGACAACGAACAGTTCCATAGCCCGCTTGATTTTTTCTATGTCAATGGTATAGGCGATCCTTACCCTGTTCTTTATGCCGAAAGCATCGCCAGGAGTTACCGCTACACCGTATTTGTTCATAAGTCCAAGGGAGAACTCCAAGGGTGTCAAACCAAGCTTTTCAACGGATGGCAGTACGTAGAACGCACCCTTGGGGGAGGGGAAATCAGCTCCGGGACATTTTTTTAATGCTTCGACAACAACATCCCGTCGCCTCTTGAACTCACTGCATATCAAGGCCGTGTAATCCGAGCTGTTTCTGAAAGCCTCTGCGGCCCCGTACTGGGAAAAAGAAGGCGCACAGCTGGTGAGCATCAGGTGAGATTTGGAAATGCAAGGAACTACTTCAGGGGGCATGCTTGCGTATCCTATCCGCCAACCGGTCATGGAAAAGGTTTTAGACACCGAGTTGACATAGAGGACCTGGTCTTGTATTTGCGGGTACTTCAGCGAACTGACGTGTTCCTCATCAAAAATTATCGCGGAGTAACATTCATCGGTCAATAGCCAAATATCCTTACCCTGTATGAATTCCACCAGTTTATCCATATCAGACCTTTTTACAACACAGCCTGAAGGGTTATTTGGGGAGTTGATCATTATCATTCTCGTTTTCCCCGTCACTGCCGCAGCTATTCTGTCAATATCCAGGCCGTAGTGATCACCAAGGACTGCCGGGACTTCTACGGGCACCACTCCCGCAAAGTGGCATTGTTCCTTGTAGGCAACATAACAGGGAGTAAGAAGAATTACTTCATCTCCCTGGTCAAGCAGTCCAAGCAGCAAAGCCATGAGTGCTTCTTCGGCGCCACAGGTTACAACGATATTTTCAGGATCCAGAAGCACACCCCTTTTTGCTTCATGTTCTGCTATCGCCTTTCTGAGTTCCGGTATGCCGTTCATGGAAGTATAGTGTGTACGGCCTGTGTTTATTGCTTCGATACATGCCTTCCTTGCATCAGGGGGCGAGTCGAAATCCGGTTCCCCTATCTCAAGGTGGAATATTTCCCGCCCTTCGGACTGCAGCTTGAGGGCGGCCTCGAAAATATCCCTTATTCCTCCTTCAAACGAGCACTGCGAGATCCTTCTGCTTTTTTTGTGTATATTCATTGATCTTCCAACCCCTTATGTGATCTTGCAGCCCCAATAACATTATTGAGCTGGCCGACAGGTCTTTTCCCAAGATAGACGTCCCTTACTTCTTCTGCAGCAATTGTTCTCAACTTTTTCAGTGAAGATTTTGAATACCATGCCGTATGGGGGGTGATAATGCAGCCGGGTTCGTCAAAGATCGGATGGCTCATGTCCGGTATGGGTTCACCTTCGATCACATCCAGAGCCGCCCCGGCAATAATTCCTTTATTGAGGGCGTGCTGAAGATCATCCAGGTTGACCAGGCCTCCTCGCGAAGTGTTGATGATATATGCTGTCGGTTTCATGAGTTCAAGTTTTTTGATATCCACGAAGTAACGGGTTTCATCGTTGAGAGGCACGTGAATACTTACGATATCGGCCACCCTGAAAACATCATCCATGTCCTCGACGACCTTTACGCCTATTTCCTCGCTTTTTGCCCTGTCGATGAATGGGTCGTAAACTACAACGCTTCCGAAAAGAGCCATGGACTTCCTGGCAAGTATCTGGCCTATCTGACCAAAGCCAAGAATACCCATGGCAAGTTCTCCGAACTGGTCTGCAGGGGGAAAATCCTCAAGTTTCCAGGATCTGTCCCTGGTTACCTTCCAGGTATAATGAGGCAGTTTTTTTACCAGGGAAAGCGCGCATGCGAGAGCGTGATCGGAGACCTCCTCCAGGTTGAAGGCGGGAACGTTGCATACTATGATCCCATTTTCCGTCGCGGCGGGAATATCAATATTTTCAACACCCATTCCATGCCTGACCACAATTCGGCACTTCTTCATACGTGATAATCTTTCTGCCGTAATCGGAGTAATATCACAGATCAGTCCATCGATTAACGGAAGGATTCTTTCGAACTCCTCAACTTCTTTCAGGTGCAGCACCTCGGAGTCCACGGTCTTGAGGATCTCCGTTTCCATGTCGATGTCCTGGTAATTTACGACGCTGTATATGCCTGTCCTGAACGTACTCATCATGACACACTCCTATCTGTAGCATTCCCAGCCATGAACATGCCCAAAGGAAAGTTTGCCGTCGACGATCGTCTTCTGGATCCTGGCCTCCCGTATCTCCATTGGGGGGATACTGAACAGATCCCTGTCAAAGATCACGAGATCAGCGGCCTTCCCTGGTGTAATGCTCCCGTTCCAGTCCCAGGTTGCATGTGCCTTGGCAGGATTGGTGGTATAAAGGTGCAGGGCTTCGTCCAGGGTCAGTCTCTGCTCAGGGCGCCATGTCCTTTTCCCATCGTAACTGGTCCTGTTCACCAAAGCCCAGATCCCTTCCAACGGGTCAAGCGATTCTATTGGTGCGTCACTTGATCCGCAAAGCAGCAACCCGGCGTCAACAAGATCTTTCCATACACAGGCAAATTTCTGATTCTCCCCAAGCCGGGTCGGCACCATATCAATATCCGATGGCACATAGGTCGGCTGGATAACGCATGCCACAGGCAGTTTTTTCATTCTCTCTATCTGGTCGGGCCTGATGATTTCGACATGATTAAGAAGGTAGGGGTATCTTGGATCAGGGAAGATCGAACAGGTCTTCTCTATGGCATCAAGCATCTGGTCTATCGCCCTGTCTCCAATGGCGTGAACAAGGATATGATCCTCACGTCGAGTAGATTCGCATAGTTTTTCTATCAGTCCTTCCAGTTCGTGTATCAGCATGCCTTTTGTATCCGGATCATCAGCATAGGGGAAGGAGATGGCAGCAGTACGGGCGCCAAGGCTGCCGTCAAGGAAAAGCTTGAACCCTTCAAAACGGACAAAACCGTTGCCCAGAACACCTCCCATGGATGGCTGCGAAAGCTCGTCATGGGTACTGTACACTCGACAGCGGAGTCGGTCTTCATCCAGCAGGACCTGGTACAGACCCAATTCCTCCTCCATGCCCAGGCTGGAAGCGCTGCAGGAATGAAGGGTGGTAAGACCGAGAGCTGCTGCATGATTCAGGTAACAGTCAAGGTACTTCAGAAGTGTTTCTTTTTTGTACAGTTCTTTTTTCATGACCGAATACACAGGAAGCTGGGCGCCTTCGACAAGAACCCCTGTCGGTTTTCCCGAGGAATCCCTTCTTATTCCGGGGAGGTCCATCCCGAAAAGGCCAGAAAGTTCCAGGGCTCTGGAATTGGCAATTGAAGCATGCGTACAGACCCTGTGGATAATGACGGGATTATCGATCCCGGCCTTATCAAGGTCATCAGCATCAGGAAGCACCGGTCGATCCCAGTTGTTCTCGTTCAGCATTGTGCCGTATATCCACGAACGAGGTTCAACTTTTGATGATCTTTGCCTAAGTTTTTCGATCACATCTTCCATGCATTTTGCTGAAGACATATCTATTGACTGCATGCCTTTGGCACAGGTGAGAACGTGAAGATGGCAGTCGCTCATGCCAGGAATAACACTTACACCTTCCAGTTCCAGGCAAATTGAATCAGCAATGAATGGATGGGCATCCAGGTCAGCAGTCTTGCCCAGGGCCAGGATCTTGCCGTTCCCGATTATCAGCGCCTCAGCCTTCTGCGTTGCTGCGTCCCCTGTCCATATGCTCCCGTTCCTGAGATACAGGTATTTCTCTTTTGACAAATTGGTAACCCCCTCAATTCCGGTAATTATTTTTTATTACTGTATTCCCAGAAAGCAGCCCTGAGGTGATCTTCAAGTTTACCCCTGACTTCGTGGGGTGTTCCGCTTTCAAGCATTTGAAGCAGTTCGCGGTGATCCTCCAGGCTTCTCTGGACAGAGATCCCGTTCGTCGGCCATATCTTCCCTATGTCCCAACTGTCCAGCCTTGTTTGGTTGACTACATTTTTCAGTATTTCGAACAATACGGGATTTCCTGATGATTTGGCCAGTTCAAGATGAAATGCGATATCCAGTTCGCGGTAGTCTTTGAAGTCGTTCTTAAATATTGCTCCCTGCATTTTTCTGTAAATAGTCTTCAGTATTTTCAAATCCTTTGGTTCTATCCTCCCGGCCGCATATTCCCAGATGACCGGCTCGATAATTAATCTGGCGATATATGCATCAGGTGAACCTGAAATCTGGAGATGTTCCCAGAAAGAAGCAGAATCAGCGACCATGGGTGCAAATGACTTCTCACGCTGCTGAACAAAGGTACCGTTGCCGGGAACCCTTTTAACAACTCCCATTGCTACCAGGCCTGACATGGCTTCCCTGACGACTGAACGACTGACCCCAAACTGTTTGGCAAGGTCCGGCTCGTTCGGAAGTTTATCGGATTCCTTGAGTCGACCCTCTTCAATGGCCTCCAGTATCTGCTTCATGACACTGGATGATTTTCTTTCGCTGCTCAACTTGTTGAACATTTGCGTGCCTCCCGTTCCCTTGACATAAATCATATGTCGGACATAAGATTTATGTCAAGACAGAACTATCATTTCAATTCGTTCTGGATAAATTGTACAGAAGCCTTTAATAGTGTTTGTTGAGATTGAGTCCTGGGGGATAGATAAAATTAGAAACTGGTTTTTCTTTTCGCTCTTTGCCCTTGCATTTTTGTACAGTAACCTGCTTAGGATATCTGGAGTCGTAATACTTCCCCCGCTTGCCGAGTCGCTAGGCATCAGCGCCTCAATGGTGGGTTTCCTGTCCAGCCTGTTCTTTTACACTTACGGGATCAGTTTCGTATTCTGGGGTACTGTTGCCGACAGGTGGGGCGCATTCAGGACCTGCGGCATCTCGCTTGTTATTGCCGCGGCTGCCTCCGCTATTCTTGCCCATGCCGAAACCCCGATTATGATAGGAATAGGCAGGGCGCTTTCCGGGTTGGGACTTTCCAGTGCTTTTACCTGTGTCATGCTTTTTACAGCCCAGACATTCACCAGGGATAGATACTCGTTCCTTGTGGGCATAATCATGATGACAGGTCA
>CAZAMZ010000067.1:0-8292 GCA_964486375.1 uncultured Synergistaceae bacterium
CTCCATGCAATGCCGTGCCCTATGACCCCAAGGTGTCCTTCTTTGCCGAGGAGTGGGGGATCCCTGTCTGGGACCGTTCCTCAAAACCAGTTCTTCCTGGACATGGGGCAGATGGTGTTAAAGTTGATAGCCAGAGGGAAAAGGTCGAGGAGTCCTTCGCAAGGGCCCTGGCAAAAGTGTTTTCAGGGATGTGATGTAATGAGGTCTGCAGAGAGAAAAGAGCTGGAGAATCTTGCCCTTGAGGTAAGAAAGGATACCGTAAGGATGATAGGAGTGGCAAGATCAGGCAATGTCTGCTCTTCCCTTTCCGTTGTGGATATCCTGGTCTATCTGTACTGGAGGGTGCTGAGGATAAGACCTGATGAACCCCATTGGCCCGCAAGGGACCGCGTGGTCCTGAGCAAGAGCCATGCCAGCCCGGCACTTTACGCGATCCTTGCCAACAGGGGATTTTTTGACAGGAATGAACTATGGAATTTCAGACGCCTGGGATCCATGCTTCAGGGCCACCCCGAGGTGACCCGGACACCTGGAATAGATGCCCCGGGAGGGTCTGTCGGAATGGGGATAGGGATTGCCAACGGGATACTTCTGGCTGCCAGGTTTGACGGTCTTGACTCCAGGGTTTTCTGTATCATGGGTGATGGAGAATTGCAGGAGGGTTCCGTATGGGAGTCGGCAATGAAGACCCCTGATCTTGGCTCCGGCAGGATGATCGTTCTGGTCGACATGAACGGAATGCAGACGAACGGACCCGTTCGGAACATCAGGAATATTGAACCGGTCAGGGAGAAGTTCGAATCATTCCGATGGAAAGTTGTCGAAGCCGATGGGCATGATTTTGATGACCTGGAAAGGGCTTTCTCTCTTGCCTTGAGGACTGCCGATGATAACCCCTGTGCCGTCCTTGCCCGGACTGTACCGGGAAAGGGTTTCTCCCTTGCGGAAAAGGGACTTTTAGGGTACCCTTCCAGTCCCATGGACAGGTCAAGCATGGAACAGGCTCTTCGTGAGATGGAGTTTGCCATGACGCAAGCGGTGAGGGGGGAGGATCATTGAAAAGCACGCTGGAGGGTTTTGGGGAAGGACTTCTGCGGGCGGCAGGAGAGAGAAAGGATCTGATCCTCCTGCATGCCGATATGGAAGCCCCGGCAATTATTGACCCCTTTGTTTCCAGCTTTCCTGACAGAACCATCAATTGCGGCGTCTCGGAGCAGGACATGGTGATGACCGCCGCCGGCCTTTCCCTGGGAGGCAAAACACCCGTAGCCCTTTCCTATTCGGCCTTCCTGACAGCCAGGGCTTTTGATCAGATCAGGACATGCCTGGCCATTCCGGGATCTAAGGCTATCCTCGCCGGAACCCATGCGGGTCTTGCAGCAGGGGAAGAAGGTGTTTCCCACCAGATGAACCAGGATATTGCCATGATGAGGAGCCTGCCCAACATGTCCGTTCTTGTCCCAGCGGATGCCGCTTCATCCTCGGAAAGCATCTCCCTGGCCATTGAACATTCCGGCCCGGTCTACCTCCGGCTCGGGAGGGACGAAGTTCCAGATACCGGTTCCGGCAGGAATGCCGACATGAGAATAGGGAGCGGAAGGCTCCTCAGGGAAGGTGACGGTGTTACGATCTGTGCCTGTGGTATCATGGTCCACGAAGCCCTGAAGGCCGCCGATATCCTTTCACAGCAGGGGATCAGCGCCGAGGTGATAGACTGCTTCAGCATCAAGCCACTACCCTCTCAGCAAATACTGGCTTCACTGAGAAGGACCGGGTGTTGTGTGGTGGCAGAGGAGCACAACCTGACAGGAGGACTGGGCGAAGCGGTAGCTGCCCTTTCCGCTTCCGAAAACCCGGTCCCTGTGAGGAGTGTCGCTGTATGCGACAGGTATGGCCAGAGCGGTACGCCTAGAGAACTTCAGGAGTATTATGGTCTGACATTCAGGGAGATCGTAGGAGAATCTGCACAGGCCTGGTCAATGCGCAGGAGGTAGAGAATGGAGATCCGTTTCGCGGGCGTCACGAAACAGTTCCCCCCTGATATCGTAGCCCTCCAGGATATCTTTCTTACGATCGAGAAAGGCGAGTTCGTATATCTCGTCGGGCCTACCGGATCAGGTAAAACCACCCTCCTGAGGCTTGTGACAAGGGAACTTGTCCCCTCGAAGGGCCGTGTTACCGTAGGTGACGTAAACATCAGGAAGATAGCGTCCTACAACCTTGCCTACCTGAGGAGAAATATCGGGGTAGTGTTCCAGGATTTTCGACTCCTTCCGCATCTGACCGTATACGAGAATATAGCCTTTGTCCAGGAAGTAATTGGAGTGCCATGCCAGGATGTTCAGAAAAGGACGAACGATGTACTGGACCGCCTGGGTCTCTGGCGAAGGCGATCGCTTTACCCCGAGCAGATTTCGGGAGGCGAACAGCAAAGAGTGGCCATAGGGCGGGCCATAGCCAACTCGCCATCGATACTTCTTGCCGACGAGCCGACAGGGAACCTTGATATTGACACTGCCGACGAAATAATGCAGCTGCTGCTTTCCATAAACGCATCCGGCACGACCCTTGTTGTTGCAACCCACAACCAGTACGTTGTCGATGCCTACAGGCAGAGGGTGATCGAACTACGGAAGGGGCGGCTGGTAAGAGACGAGAGGAAGGGGAGGTACCGGGTCGATGGGGACTATTAGATATATCCTCAGGGACACCTGGAGGTTGCTTTCCAGGCATCTGGGTCTGAGCCTTCTGACGATCCTGACCTCAGTGGCTGTTTTCTTCCTCGTCGGTGCCAGTATTCTCTTTGTCCTGAATACCAGGCATCTGGTCGAAGCGGTCGAGGGTGACCTCACGGTTCAGGCATACGTCCGGAATTCCGACGAGGCCCTTGAGGCGGTCGCGAAAAAAGCTTCCTCCTATGATTCAGTCTCCTCGGTAAGGATAGTCACCTCAGACGAAGCCCTTGAAAGACTGAAGGCACGGCTGGGCAAGCTTGCAGAGGCAGTCACGCTTCTTGACGAGAACCCGCTTCCCCCCAGCGTGGAGGTGCAGGTCAAAAGGGCTTCTTTCGCCACTGTAATTGCCCGTGAGCTCATAGCCATGGCTGAGGTGGAAGAAGTAGTTTACGCAGGAGCCGTGGCGGAAAGGCTGCAGAGGATCTCCGGTTTTGTCGCAAGGCTTTCCATGGTGGTACTGGTGATCTCCCTTGCTTCCGCTTCGCTGGTGCTTTTCAATACGATCAGGATAGGAGTTTATGCAAGGAAAGAGGAAATAGGGAGGATGCTTCTGGTAGGTGCATCCAGGAACTTTGTGGTATTCCCCTATGTCCTGCAGGGTGTGTTCCTCGGTACGGCAGGGGCTGCCCTTTCCGTATTGCTTCTATGGTTCTCCTATGGTATGGCCATAGGCACCCTTGAAAGGTCCCTGCCATTTCTGAGGCTTCTTACTGACAGAATGATAGTCCTCAGGGTAGGCGGAGTGCTGGTAAGCGCCGGGGTTTCAGTGGGCTGGATCTGCAGTTGGCTGGCCGCGTCACGTTTTGTAAGACAGGCATCGAGATCTGTATAGCAGTGAGAGGGGAGGCGACCGAAAAATGAAAGGAAGAGCATGTCCCGTTATCCTCCTTTTGATATTCCTGATGTTGTTCTGTGCTGCTTCAGTCGCCCAGGCCGCGACCTCGGAGATAGACTCCAGGATAAAGAATGAACAGGGCCGTCTTGAAGCTATAGAAAAGCAGATATCCTACCATCAGAAACAGATCACGGACGCCCGCAAAAAAGAGCAGGGGCTACTGGATGACCTGTCCAGGATAGATCAGAGCGTTACGCTTTTGCGGCAGAAGATAACGGTCCTTGACCTTCAGAGAGAGAAAACAGAGACAAGGATCAAAGAGCTGACCGTTGAAATAGAGAAGACAGAAGCAAACCTTTCAAAGACCAAGGGATACCTGGCCACAAGATTCGAGGCTCTTTACAAGTATGGAGGAATTGCCGAGTTCAACCTCCTTCTTTCTGCAGGAAGTACTCACGAGGCCATGAACAATGCTTACCTTCTGTCAAGGATCGCCAGGGAGGATGAACGAAAGATCATAGGGATGACAGAGAGCAAGAAGAATCTGGAATCGGCTCGCCGGGAGATGGAAGGACAGAAGGCCCTTCTTGACAAACAGAAGGAGGCTCTCCGGAAGGACCAGGCTTCCCTTAAGGATTCCGAAGCACAGCAGAAGAAATCTCTGGATGCTCTTTCGAAGCAGAAAGAACTGCATCAGAAAGCTGCCCGGGAACTCGTTGATTCCCAGAAGGAGCTTCAGAACAAGATCCGCGAGCTGATGACACAGAAACGTAAACTCCAGGAAGCAAGGGCCGGCGTGACCCCGAGCTACGTACCGTCGGGGGGCAAGCTTTCCTGGCCTGTCAGGGGTGAGATAACCAGTGATTTCGGAACGAGGGTCCACCCTGTCTTCAAGACCAAGATCCAGCACACTGGTCTTGATATAAAAGCTCCGGCTGGGACTCCTGTAAAGGCAGCAGCTGCAGGGGAGGTCCTTTTCGCAGGCTGGCTGAGAGGTTACGGCCAGATAGTGATCCTCGATCATGGAGGTGACCTCACGACTGTATATGCCCATCTTTCACAGATAAGAGTGGAAGAGGGGAAGGTAGTCAGGAGCGGGGATGTCATAGGCAATGTCGGAAGCACAGGAGTTACCTCCGGGCCGCATCTTCACTTTGAAGTCAGAGTCAACGGTGAGGCCAGAAACCCTAGAAATTACCTGGGGAGATAAGTGCAAGTGACCGCGAAGGGTGGTATTTGAGCTATGTTCCGACGGGTACGGGATATTGCGTTCGGGGCGATCATAGGGGCTCTTCTGGTGGGAGGAGTCCTCTCGGCCTTTGCTTTCAGCGATCTGGACCTTTTCAAGTCTACCCCGTTCAGCATCCAGAACCTCTGGCTGATCAAACAGGCCCGTGTGATAATCGAGACCTACCATGTAAACGGGTCTGAGGAGATCTCCGAGAAAGAGCTTCTTTACGGTGCGATCAGCGGGATGGTTTCAGCCCTGGATGATCCCTATACCCGTTTCGTGAACCCCGATGAGCTGAAGGAAGAGGAGATAGAGATGCAGGGGGAGTACGGAGGCCTTGGCATCTATATCAGCCAGCGGGATGGGAAAACGCTTGTGGTCAGCCCTATCGAGGATACGCCAGCCGACAGGGTGGGTCTTAAACCTATGGATCAGATCGTGAAGATCGGGGAAGATGTAATACTGGGATGGACCCAGAAGGAAGTGGTCAATTCCCTCAGGGGTGATCCTGGCACGACGGTGGTCATCTGGGTAAGGCTAGATGAAGTTGAAGACCTTCTAAAGTTCGAGATCGAGAGGGAGAACATAAGGATACAGACCGTAAAATCGGAACTCCTTCCTGAAAAAGTGGGCTTTGTCAGGATCACACAGTTCAACCAGAGGACCCTCTCCGAATTTCGCAGGGCGATCTTTGACCTCATCAAGGAAGGTGCCCAGAGCTACCTTATCGACCTGAGGAACAATCCTGGCGGACTGCTGAACAGTTGCGTCGAAATAGCGGATCTTCTCCTGGACAATGGGGTTATTGTGAGCACAAGGGGCCGGTTCGACAGGGCCAACGAGGTGGTATATGCGAGGCAGGGAACAATTACTGATCTGCCCATCGCGGTGCTCATAAATGAAGGAAGCGCCAGCGCATCGGAGATCCTGGCAGGCGCTCTTAAAGATCATGGGAGGGCGATCATCGTTGGCAAGAAGTCTTTCGGGAAAGGATCCGTGCAAACCCTCTTCAACCTCTCGGATTCATCGGGGATCTTCGTAACGATAGCCAAATACTATACCCCTTCCGGAGTCGTAATAGACAAGGTCGGTCTTTCCCCCCACATTGAAGTGGAAGGGCAGCCCGAAAAGGAGAGGGAGAAGGATGTGCAGCTCTGGAGAGCTGTCTCCGAGCTTACAGGCAGGGAAGATGATCCGGAACCTGCGGAGAACCGGTAAGGCCGTCCTGGCTGCATTATTGGTCATTGCTTTCCTGAAACCTTCACCTGGTATGGGAAGTCTCCTGCGGACCCCGGTAATTGCGGTGGTGGTCGATGACCTGGGTTTTTCGGCGGAAGCTGCCAGGAGGTTATCCAGGATCCCGATAGCCGTTACCTGGGCCATCATACCTTACCAGAGGTACAGCTCTGAAACGGCTGAACTGGCCCGGGAAAAGGGGATACCTTTCATCCTGCACATACCCATGGAGGCAAAAAGGTACGTGGGTGACAGAAACGCCCTTGTAAGGGTGGGAATGCCCGCTGATCTGATTCGTATGTCAATCAGAAATGCTTTCTGGTCCCTTCCCGGGGCCGTAGGCGTCAACAATCACCAGGGATCGCACGCTACAGAGGACCCAGGGGCCATGAATGCCGTAATGCAGGAACTGGTACACGAAGGGGCTTTTTTCCTGGACAGCAGGACTTCCGGAGGCTCCGTAGCCTATTCTGTGGCAGTTGAAAAAGGTATCCCCGCAGCAAGGAACCAGGTATTCCTTGACCACTATGACGAAGGCGGTTTTATCTGGAGCCAGTTCGAGAAGGCATTCGCCATAGCGAGAAGGGACGGGGGTGTCGTTGCTATCTGTCATGCCAGGCCGGGGACCCTCGATTTTCTTCCCAGGCTGTACGAAATGGCGCCTGAGGATATAAAATTTGTGACTGTACCGGAATACCTTGAGCAGAAAAGGACAGGCAGCTGGGAGGAATGACCGAATGAAAGGTCGAGTGGAGGCAATTGTCGGAGCACAATGGGGTGACGAAGGCAAGGGCAGGGTAGTAGATGCCCTCGCTTCCCGTGTTGATGTGATAGTCCGGTACCAGGGAGGTGCCAACGCGGGACATACAGTTATCGTTGACGGTGAGAAATATGTTTTTCATCTTCTGCCTTCAGGAATGCTTTACTCGGGGAAGACCTGTGTAATTGGCAACGGGGTCGTGGTCGACCCCCAGCAGCTTCTTGAAGAGCTGGGTGACCTCCAGGAAAAGGGCAAGGACAGGGCGCGCCTTGTCATCAGCGGTGCAGCCCACGTTGTAATGCCCTACCACAAGATGCTTGACGGTATGGAAGAGCGCCTGAGGGGAAGTTCCAAGAAGATCGGCACGACCCACAGGGGAATAGGCCCATGCTATATGGACAAGGTTAACCGCTGCGGCCTGAGAGTGGAAGATCTCCTCTGCGAGGATGCACTGAGGGAGAAGCTTGCCTTCAATCTTGAAGTCAAGAACATGTACCTGACCAGGATCTTTGATGAAGCTCCAATGGCCTTCGGGGAGATATTTGACCAGGCCAGGTCCTGGGGGGAGAAAATGGCCCCCTATGTCGGAGATGCTTCCCTTACCCTCGACGATGCCCTCAGTTCGGGAAGCAATATACTCTTCGAAGGTGCCCAGGGTACGCTTCTCGACCTTGATCACGGAACATACCCTTTCGTTACAAGCTCCAGCCCTGTCGCTGGAGGTGCTTGTGTAGGTGCAGGCGTAGGACCTTCAGAAGTAGCCAGGGTAACCGGTGTCGTAAAGGCTTATTGTACAAGGGTCGGAGAGGGGCCTTTCCCGACCGAAGACAGGGAAAAAGCCGGAAACCTGCTTCGTGAAAAGGGGGGGGAGTTCGGCGCAACTACCGGAAGGCCAAGAAGATGCGGCTGGCTTGATCTTGTCGCCCTGAAGTACGCTGTGAGGATCAACGGTATTCATGCCCTAGCCCTTACCAAGCTTGATGTTCTTTCCGGTTTTGATAGTATCCCTGTCTGCACCGATTACCGAAGCGAGAACGAGGGAACGGGACTCCCCTTCAGAGGAAATGCCGTATTCCTGGATTCGGTGGAACCTGTTTTCAGAAACCTGGAGGGGTGGAAAAAGGATCTGGGAAAGTGCAGGAATTTCGAAGACCTTCCACGCGCTGCAAGGGATTATGTGACTTTCATCGAGGAAGAGACCGGGGTTCCTGTTGTTCTAGTAGGAGTAGGCCCAAGCAGGGATCAGACAATAACCAGGGGTCTTTGATCTCTCCATGGATAATTCAAGGAAAAAAGGACCGCTTCCCTGTCTTGAGGGAAGCGGTCCTTTTAATAGTTATCAGGAATTGAGGGAAAACCTGCAAATCACTTGCTGCAGGATCGGAAATTCTGCGAACTGTTCCTTACAGGAATGGGCAGGTGAAGGAGCGGTGAAAAACCAGTGGTGGGTGACACAGGGTTCGAACCTGTGACCTCTTCCGTGTGAGGGAAGCGC
>CAZAMZ010000068.1:0-8186 GCA_964486375.1 uncultured Synergistaceae bacterium
CGCCCGATGCGGACACCATTCTCTGGGTTTTCCAGGAACTTCTCGAGGGGCGGATCCCCAAAGTCCCCTCGGAAAAGATGCGTTACGACTAGAGGGGGTAGGGCTATGGCTACCGTCAGAAAAATAGAGATCAACCCGATCACCCGGATAGAGGGTCACGGCAAGATCACGGTACACCTCGATGAAATGGGCAATGCAAGCGAGGCAAGGTTCCACGTGACCCAGTTCCGGGGTTTCGAACACTTCTGCAAGGGCCGCGACTTCCGGGAGATGCCAGTGATAACACCAAGGATCTGCGGCATCTGCCCTGTAAGCCATCACCTTGCCTCGGCCAAGGCATGCGATGCCCTCCTGGGTGTTGAACTTACACCGACAGCCCATAAACTGAGGGAACTGATGCACATGGGGCAGTTCGTCCAGTCCCATGCCCTGAGTTTCTTCCATCTTTCAAGCCCCGACCTGCTCTTCGGGTTTGATGCGGACCCGGCTATAAGGAACGTGGCGGGCCTGGTGGAAAAATTTCCCGACCTCGCGGTCAAGGGTGTTACGCTCAGGAAGTTCGGCCAGGAGATAATCCAGGTACTCGGCGGGAAGAAGGTACACCCGTGGCACAGCATCCCCGGGGGCGTAAACCGTTCACTCAAGCCCGGAGAGGTTGATGTTATCCGGAGCCAGATACCTGCGATGAAGGATATCGTAAGGGAAGCCATCGGCCTCGCTAAGGGCTACCTGGAAGAGAACGCTGAAAACGCCGCCACCTTTGCAACCCTTGAGACGGCATACATGGGCCTTGTTCAGGACGGGTTCCTGGAGATCTACGACGGCGACATCCGGTTGAGGGGACCTCGGGGGAGGATCATCGACGAATTCCCCGACTGGGATTACCTCGAGAACATAGGCGAGCATGTGGAAGCCTGGAGCTATCTGAAATTCCCGTTCTACAAGCCCCTTGGGTTCCCCCACGGGAGCTACCGTGTAGGTCCCCTTGGCAGGATCAATGCCTGCGATGACATCTCGACAACTGAAGCATCGGAAGAGCTGGCGAAGTTCCGCAAGGGTACCGAGGACGGAATGGTCCACCAGACCCTTTACTATCATTACGCCAGGCTGATCGAGACCATGTACGGCGTGGAGCGTATCGAGGAACTGATAGAGGATCCCGACATTACGGGCAGCGACCTCAGGGTCACATCGACGGACCTGTTCCCCGAGGGCATCGGTGTCATCGAAGCACCACGAGGGACGCTGATCCACCATTACAAGATCGACGAAAGCGGGGCCCTCACGGGGGTCAACCTGATCGTTGCCACAGGTCATAACAACTTCGCCATGAACAAGGGAGTGGAGATGGTGGCGAAGGAGCATATCAGGGGAGGGGAACCCACGGAAGGGATCCTCAACAGGATGGAGCATGTGATCCGCTGCTACGACCCCTGCCTTTCCTGTTCCACCCACGCCGTGGGCAGGATGCCCCTGCACCTTGAGATCTACGGTGCCGACGGGAGCCTGCGGCGAGAGGTAACTAACTGAAGGGTGAAGGGACCTTGTTCAGGATTTTCGGATACGGGAACCCTTTCCGGCAGGACGACGGAGTGGGACACGCGCTGGCTCCATTGCTGGAAGAGGACCTTGAGATGGCGGGGAAGGAAGCCGATATATGGCTGGGTCATCAACTTCTTCCCGAAGCTTCATCCGATATCGGAGCTGAAGACATCCTGGTTTTTGTCGACGCTTCGCTAAAGAAATATCCGGAAGGATTCGCCCTTGAACCCGTGCAGCCCGACGGGACCTCGAACCCTGGACTGAACATCCACTCCTTCGGGCCCTCGTGGTTTCTGGCCCTTCTCGGGGACCTGGGGATGGAATACCGCGAGGCCTGGGCGCTATCTGTGACGGGTGAATCCTTCGATTTCGGCGAGGGGTTGACCGACGCCTGTTCAGGCAGGAGCGAAAAAGCCAGAAAAGCTTTCATGAAAAAGTTCTGCTGATCTTTCAAGACTGACCAGGAGGCCGGGTAAACCAGCCTCCTGGTTTTTTTGTCATTTCTATCGTTCAGGATGGTACAAATGAAGAGGAAGTCATTTGTTATTGCTGTGATCCTGGCCGTTGTCTACCTGGCCTTTGCCGGGGTTTCCGTTCTCAGGCACACCCATACGGTTGACACCGATAGCAGCCTCGAAAACGACAGGTTGCTGGAAAGGCTTTACCAGGATCGCAGGGGCGGCGTACAGGTACAGGGTTCCGGAACTGTCGCAAGGGTCCTTCCCGACGACAGCAAGGGGAGCAGGCACCAGCGTTTCATTGTTGAATTATCGACAGGTCAGACCCTGCTGATAGCCCACAACATAGACCTGGCCCCAAGGATCGAAGACCTGGACAGGGGGGACCTGGTCGAGTTCTTCGGGGAGTACGAATGGAATCCCGAGGGAGGGGTCATTCACTGGACCCACCGTGACCCCTCGGGAAAGCATGTGCCAGGCTGGCTTGAGCACAAGGGCAAGAAGTACTGGTGATAATACCCTTGCCTTCAAGCTTTTTTTGCTTCTGAAACAACTGCTTCGAGAAAACCGGCTGTGCTTGAAGCCATGAACCCCATCTCCCTGGACCTGATATCCCAAGGCAGCATCGGGAAATCGGAAAGCCAGGAATCCCTTTCGATAATGAAAGCCATCAGTTCGTCGATGTTAACCAGGCTTGCCGTTGCAATACGCTTCTTTTTCAGGAACTCCAGGCAGAGATCCCTCCACAACCTTATCTGATCCGAAGCTTCGGTCAGCATCCGGTCTACCTCCCGGGTGAAGCCGAAATGGGCGTAGCACATTACGGAAGCCTCCAGGGATCTGAGCCTTGCCATGGAATCCAGCGCGGTGCCAATGTAGAACCTTGGCGGCGAAGCGGGGCGCAGAAGGTACCGGTCAGGGGCTGCTCCGGGAACAAGGTGGTCAAGCCTGGAAAAGGTGCTGGCAGCCTCGCCCGCAAAAAGTATGTCGCCCCCGGTGGTGTTATACAGAAATGACCTGTGGTGTGGTGCGTGGCCCGGGGTGTCAACAGGAATTATCCCTGGAACGGGAGTCTCTTCAGGAATAAAAACAGTGTCTTCCACCGGTGAAGGTTCCCCGTAGGCAAGGGCCATCTCCGGGATGACCTGGAGGCTGCTCTCCCAGAGTCTTTCGGGATTTACCAGGTGAGGTTTTCCTTTAGGGTGTACGGCCACCTTTGCGTAAGGGAATGCCCGAAGAACTTCGCCCAACCCCCCCGAATGATCCAGGTGGATATGGGTAAGGAGGATATAATCCAGTTTGTTCACGCCCAGGTGGTGGAGTCCGTCGATAAGGATGGTGGCGGTTGATGTCGGCCCCACGTCAACAACGGCGTTCTGCCCCTTTTCTTCGTTCCGGATCAGCCAGATGCCGAAAAAATCGTGGTAGCCCTCCATTGGAAGGGGAAGGTCGACAAGGTCGAGCCTGACACCTGGCGCTGCTTCAAAAGATACGGGTTTCATGATCTTTCCTCCATCAAGGTAATGTCCACGGTAAAGGGGAACCGGGAAGCGGGTGTCGTTGCCCGGTCAATCCGTTATCCTGCAAAGAAACTCGTGGATGATCTCCGAGGTGGCTGTGACAGAGTCGATCTCCACGTATTCGTCGGCGGCGTGGAAGTTGCCCCCTCCAGATCCTGTCACAAGGGTGGGTATCCCGAGCCTCCCCCCGGTATAGCAGAAGTCTCCCACGCTGGAGAAGTAGCTGAAGGCCGGGTTTCTGCCCGTGACCTTTTCCATGGCCCTTGACATCTCCATCACCATCGGGTGATCATCGGGTACCACGTAGGCGGGGAAACCGTCGCAGTCTTCATGAGGGGCTTCCCGGAAACTTACCCTGGCGGTGCCCCGTATTCCTGCCCGTTCTATGGCCTCCTCTGCTTCCATAAGAACGGAATTCCTGGACTCGCCCACCACCACGTGCCGGAAGATCGTGAAGAAAGCGTCGTCAGGTACGGAAAGAGCGGCACCCCCACCATGGAAGTCGATGCAGCAAAGCGACCCTGAGCCCAGTTTTTCGTGGGGCTTCAATTCGGTCTTCTCGAGTTCAAGCAGAACCCTGGCCGCTTCGCTGACAGCGTTTATCCCTTTTTCCGGTTCTGCACCGTGGGCAGACCTGCCGGTGAACCTCACAGAGTAATTCCATCCTCCCCGGGCGCCGAGGCAGATGCTGGGGAAAGCAACGTGGGCAAAGGCGCTGCTCGGTTCCGTTATTATAGCCACGTCTGCCCCTGAAGGGATAACGCCATCGAGGATAAGGGCGTCCGTCCCGAGGCCGAAGGGTCCCTCCTCGTCACAGACAAGGGTGTATATGATCTTCCCCCTGAATGACGATCCCTTACTGACAAATTCACGCAGCGCCACCATAATGGCCGCACAGCCGCCCTTCATGTCACATGCGCCCAGGCCGTACATCCTGTTGCCCTCGATCTGGGCTCCGAAGGGGTCCCTGGTCCAGCCCTCGCAAAGCCTGACAGTATCCAGGTGGCCGTTGAGTACTATCACAGGGCCGGGAATGCTTCCCTCAAGGACGCCCACTACGTTCGTGCCACGGTAATCGTGGACCTTTTTCTCATGAAATCGGTGAAACTGTGCCGGAACCCGGGCCTTCCTCATCCATGACAGGGCGAAATCCATGACCGCTTCCTCCCTGAAGTAAGCGCTGGGGATCCTTACCAGCTCAGCCAGAAGTTCTGTGATCCCTGATGGATCGAAATCTCTCACTATCCTTGCCCCCTTCCGGTAATGCCCGTTTCTCTTTTCTACTTTATCAACAAGCCATACCCTGTCAAACAGTCTGTTGTATGCCAAAACAGAGAGGCAAAGCGTTGTATTGACACTCAAAAAAACCGAACCTATACTTAAAGATATCTGAAAAGGGGGTGTATCGCTGGTGAAGAAAGGCCTTATTGGAGCGTTGCTGGTTTTATTGGTTCTTTCATCCGCGGCATTTGCAGCAGAGCCAGTCAAGATAGGTTATGTTGCAAATCTTACGGGCGACGCGGCGACGTGGGGCGTCCATGAGAAGAATGGCGCGATCATTGCGGTGGAGGAGATCAACGCAGCCGGAGGTGTTCTCGGACGTCCACTGGAACTTGTAGTCTATGACGTGAAGGCCAAGGCAGAGGACGCCATCAGCGCGGTCCGCAGGCTTATCCTTGAGGACAAGGTCGTAGCCATAGGCGGGACCAACTTCAGCGGCCTCAACATAGCGACGATCCCGATAATCGAACAGTACAAGGTGCCCCAGATAGGCAGCTTCCCGACCAACCCCGCTGTCACGGTGGATCCCGCGACGGGGAAGGCCAGGCCCTACTCCTTCAGGCAATGCTTCACAGACCCCTACCAGGGCAAGGTCTTTGCGGAATACCTCTACAACAAGCTCGGCATCAAGGAAGCGGCAATCCTTCACGACGTCGGAAGTGATTACTCCGAAGGTCTGACGGAATTCTTCATCAAGACGTACACCGGTCTTGGAGGAAAGGTAGTAAGCGACCAGGGATTTCGCGGAGGCGATGTGGACTTCAGGGCCCAGCTGACCAACGCCAAGAACAGCGGCGCAAAGGCCCTGGTCATGCCCAACCTCTACAAGGAAATGGCCCTGATGATGAAACAGGCCTGGGAACTGGACTGGAAGCCGGTCTTCATAGGCGGGGACGGGTTCAGCAACAACATGTTCGAGATCGCCGGAGATGCAATGGAAGGAAGCTACTGGGTTTATCACCTCAGCTTCGACGATCCGATCCTGGTACCCCTCATCGAGAAATACGAGGCCAGGTTCAAGGAGAAACCCACTGAGATAGTAAACGTTGTAGCAGCTTACGATATCCTTTACTGGATCGCCGATGCCATAAAGAGGGCAGGCAAGGCCGAAGGCGAAGCTGTGAGGGATGCTATAGAGGACACGAAGAACCTGCAGCTGCTCCATTTCAACCTGACCGTGGACAAGGCGACTCACAACCCGCTGAACAAGCCTGCTGCCATACTTCAGGCACAGGGCGGCAAACAGGTCTACCTGGAGACCTACCAGCCCCAGAGCGAGTTCTAGATCTGCATCCCCGAAATACTTGAAGCGAGGCCCCCTGAGGGGCCTCGCTTTTTTTGTTGAAAACTGTATTTTCCCCTGTTAGTGCCAGGCATTATTTCCCGGAACCGATAAAGGCATTCCCCCATCTTTTTCGGAAAAGTATTAATAAACTGATGATCATGCCAAATACTTACAGAATCATTGGTAAAATAACAAAAGAGCCGTTCTTCAGATCCGGATGGGAGAGGGACTTTTGAAACTGGAGTATATGGATCAGAAATATAATTGAAAAGAAGCATCCCCTTCACCGTGATGGAAAATGCCAGGGTGAAGATAAACAATTGTATCGGGGGTGTACGCCTTGATCGCGTCAAAGTTCCGAACAGCCTTTGTTACCGTTTTGTTAGCGGTTTTTTTGTTCTCTTCCGGATACTCCTTTTTCGGGACCCCTTCCTTCGCGGAATCCGCAGGGAACCCAGTGGAGACCTTCCGCATCAGCACCTCATACAAGAGCCTCCTTTCGACTCCTGATCAGACAGGCATGCTTGACCTGCTGCTCAAGGAGGCATTCAGGAGGATAGGCCTTGAGGCCGAGATAGTCTTCAACCCCACCGGGAGGTCCCTCTCCGATGTAAACGAAGGACTTGCCGACGGGGAAATGAACAGGATAGAGGGAATGGAGAAGAACTTTCCCAACCTCGTAAGGGTTCCCGAGCCCAACATGGTGATGGATTTCGTGGCCTTCTCGAAAAAGGATCTGCCCATCGACGGATGGCACAGTATTCAGGATCTGAGGATAGGGATCGTGAGGGGGTGGAAGATCCTGGAGGAAAACACCAGCAGTTTCCCCGATGTGACACTGGTACCCACCGAGACGGAACTCTTCAACATGCTCGACAAGGACCGTATCGACGTCGCGCTTTATGACAAACTCACGGGTTACGAGCAGATCCACCTGAGAGGTTTCGAAGGAATGTTCCACCTGGAACCTCCGCTGGCAAGCAGGGAGATGTTCCTTTATCTCAACAGGGAGCATGAAAACCTCGTTGAGCCTCTCGCCCAGGCTCTCAGGAGTATGAAGGAGGATGGGACCTACGACAGGATCGTAACTGAGACAACGGCCCATCTCACGGTTGGCCGGAACGTTGAGGATTAAAGATCGGGAGCGGTGAAGATGACGAACTGGAGACGTTCCAGTACCTGGAAATTCTTCCTTTACACCCTGTCCGGTTTTATTCTCGTGACGATCGTAATGACCGTTGCCCTGGGCTATTTCCTGTTCAGGCATGAATCGGGCCACCTGGATAGGAACATGGAACAGGTGGAGGAGATATATCTTCCGTTCCTGATACCGGCACTATGGGTGACGGACTACGAATCCCTTCAGAACCAGATAGAGGGGATCGTAAAGTTCAGCTACATCGACAGGGTCGAGGTAAGGAACGATGAAGGAGATGTCTTTGCCGCGGGGGCCGCCCCGGCACCTTACCTGGAAGTGATATCCCATGACCTGGTTTATTCAAACCGCGGGCAAGACAGGGAGATCGGTACTATCTCCGTCTTCGTAAACAGGAACGAACTGGTCTCCCGCATTCTCGAGTTGGTGGGCGGGCTATTCCTTCTCCAGTTGCTCCTGGCTGTGGTGCTTTCGTCGATCATAGCATTTGTCTATCACATGGTGATAGGGAAACAACTCTTCCGCCTTGCCGGCTTCGTCAAGAGCAGGGACCTTGCCGACCTTGGCAAGGCATTTAAACTGGAACGATCCCCCGGGCATGAAGATGAACTGCAGCTCCTTGTCGATCACATCAACGAGATGAGGGAGAGGATCGGGAGTCATATCCTGGAGATCCAGGAGTGGCGGGACCTTCTTCAATACGTTATCGGCAATGACCCCAACGCCATCATGGTCCTCGACAGGGAAACGAGGTTTGTATTCGTCAGCGAAAAGCTGCTGGAGAACAATCGCTTGAGCGGAGAAATGATCATCGGAAAGACTTTCAGGGAGGTCTTCCCCCACCTCGAGGAAAAATGGCTGAATATCCACAAAAAAGCGCTGAATGGTCAGATCCTTGGTTCCGATGACGATGTTATCCTTCGACAGGATGGGAGGTTTGACAA
>CAZAMZ010000069.1:0-8093 GCA_964486375.1 uncultured Synergistaceae bacterium
ATCGAGGGACCAGGGGGCCATCGAGTTGAAAAGGCGCCTTTCGGAAAAAGAGGCAGCTGCAGATGCTTTACGTTCGGAACGTTCCGCTCTCCAGAAGGATATCGCCCTTCTCGAGGAAGAGGAGAGGCTTGCCTCCGAGAGATCCCGGCTGCTTTTCGAGAAAAGAAGGGGGCTTGAGGAGGAACTCAGGGCAGTTGAGTCAGCAAGGGACGAGTCAGAAAGCGCTGTTTCCCGTTATGAGGGGAGGAGAAACGAAGTCCTCCTGGAACTTTCCGGTTGCGGGAAGGTCTGGCTTGAAAACAGGAAAAAGATTGAAGCCCTTTCGGGAGAACGCCAGGTCGGCGACGAAACAGCCCGTGAAGTTGAACTGGTCAAGGATCTTGAAGAGAAAAGATCCCGGGTGGAAGTCGCAACAGAGCGTCTTGAAACTGCAAGGAGGATGGCATCCCTGGTGCGGGAGGAGGAGAAGAGGTCTTCCGGGAGGATCATGGATCTGGACGGGAGCCTTCAGGAGGTTGCCCTGGCCGAATCGTTGCTCAGGAAGAGGCTTTCAGAAGGAGGAAAAGCGTATTTCGATATATGGAAGAGCCTCCGTTCCGCCCTCTCCCTTCTTGAGGGGTTTGAAAAGGGATACGCCCATGCGCTTTCTGCGAGGGACAGGGTAATGAACAGGACGGCTTCGGCAGCCGCCAGGGCGGAAAGCATTGAAGACAGGATAAGACAGGCAAGGCAGCGCCTTGAATCCACCGAGACCGAGATAGCCGAATCGGTTGATATGTGGGAGGAGAGATTCCCCTATCCCGGCGGCAGGGATATAGACACAAGGGATTACGACAGGACAAGAAGGAATGTCAGGGACCTTGAGAAGGGCCTTCGGGAGATAGGGGATGTGGATACAGGCGTCCTGTCGGAGGACTCCTCCCTGACCGAAAGGCTCGGTTTCCTGGAAGAACAGCTGCAGGATGTAGCCACGGGTATCGAGGAGCTGAGAAAACTGATAGAGGAGACGGACAAACAGGCCGGTGCGCTTTTTTCCGCCTCCCTTAAGGAGATCGACAGGAAGTTCTGCGGCCTTTTCCAACGGCTTTTCGGAGGGGGTGAGGCACACCTGAGGCTATCCGACGAAAACTCCGTATGGGCGGCAGGCGTGGAAGTAATTGCCAGGCCCCCTGGAAAAAGACCTCAGCATCTTGCCCAGCTTTCCGGCGGAGAACAGTCATTGTCTGCTATTTCCCTCCTTTTCGCGGCCATGGAAGTCGCCGGTGTGCCCCTGGCGGTCCTCGACGAAGTCGACGCATCCCTGGACGAAGTAAATCTGAGGCGCTTTTCGGACCTTGCCAAGGAATATTCCAGGACCATGCAGCTTATATGCATGACCCACAGGAGGGCTACCATGGAGAGGGCAGATATCATGTACGGCGTAACCATGTCCGAGCCCGGACTCTCCCAGGTGGTCGGTGTAAGGCTGGAGGACTGGGAGTAATGGAGTCGACCCGTGACGCCATCCTTTACGGGGAACTGATGATGGAACAGCCGGGAGATGGGCCGAGGGTAAGCGTCGACACCATACTTCTTTCGGCCTTTGTCCAGATAAGGGGAAAGGAAAAGGTCATGGAACTGGGTTCGGCCCATGGGGCCATTTCGCTGCTCCTTGCCAGAAGATTCCCTGAAGCCTTGATCGAAGGACTGGAGATCCAGCCGGCACTGGTTGAGATGGCGAGAAGGAATGCGATCGATAACGGCCTTGAAGACAGGGTCCTTTTCAGGAAAGGAGATCTCAGGATGGTAAGGGAGATCTATCCGGCCCAGTCTTTCAGGGTTGTAGTGGTGAACCCCCCTTACGACGAGGCGGAAAGCAGCCGTCACAGTCCCCGTGAATCCGAGGCAGCGGCAAGGCATGGGACACACTGTACCCTTGAAGAAGTGGTGAGTGCCGCCAGGTACCTTCTTTCCAACAAGGGAAGGCTGTACATGGTGCTCAGGGCCAAAAGGTGTGCTGAACTGATGTGCCTGCTTTCCGGCCAGAGGATCGAACCAAAGAGGATCCGCCCTGTCTACCCCTCACCGGACCATGCAGCTTCGGTAGTGCTGGTCCAGGCTGCAAGATCGGCAGGAAGGGGGACCATATTGGAAAGCCCGCTTCTGATAAAGGATTCCAGGGGTGAATACACCAGGGAACTCCTGGAAGCCTACAGCATAAGGGATCCGGAATGCCCCTGATCGTAGTGCCAACCCCGGTCGGGAACATGGAGGATATCACCCTGAGGGCCCTGAGAGTGCTTCGGGGATCGGACCTGATAGCCTGCGAGGATACAAGGAGGACGAAAAAGATCCTGTCCAGGTACGGCATCAGGACCCGGCTCGTCTCTTATCATTCCTTCAACGAAAAGGAGATGTCCGAAAAACTGGCAGGGATCCTCTCCAGGGGAGAAACGGTTGCCCTTGTGTCCGATGCGGGAACCCCGGGATTATCCGATCCCGGGTATGAACTGATCCGGAGATCCCTGGAAGACGGGTACGAGGTGGACGTCCTTCCAGGGGCCACCGCCCTGGTGCCGGCACTGGTGATGTCCGGATTCCCCACACAGCCCTTCCTTTTCGAGGGTTTTCTACCGAAAAGAAAAGGTGACCGCAGAAAAAGGATAGAGACCCTGAAAGGTTTCGCGGGAACGGTAGTGATCTACCTGTCGCCCCATGGCCTGGACAGGGTCCTCAGGGATCTGGTGGACATTCTCGGGGACAGGAAGGCCGCTCTGATGAGGGAGATCTCGAAGATCCACCAGGAAAGGATACCAGGCACGCTTTCTTCTTTCATAGAGACCTTTGGACAGGGACCTCCCAGGGGTGAGATGGTCCTTGTGCTTGGGCCATTCCTGGAAAGCCCGGGGGATAGCCCTGGGGACTGGAAGGGGGAAGCGCTGGTCATGTCCGCTTCGGGCATTCCTGAAAAAGAGGTTGTCAAGAGGATCACGGAAGAGTATGGTATTGCGAAAAATACGGTCAAGCGTTTCCTTCATTGCAGGAGACAGGAAGAGGAGGCTTTATTAAATGACGGATAAATATTTCTATGTAACCACCCCGATCTATTACGTAAATGACGTCCCTCACATCGGCCACGCCTATACCACAATTGCGGCCGATGTAATGGCGAGATACAAGAGGATGAGGGGATTTGAGGTCATGTTCGCGACCGGCACCGACGAGCACGGCCAGAAGATCCAGCAGGCAGCCGACGCCAGGGGGGTGACGGCCCAGGAACTTGTCGACACCGTGATGGTCAATTTCCAGAAGCTATGGGGGGTACTGGATATCACCAACACCGATTTCGTCCGCACCACCGAATCCAGGCACCAGCAGGTGGTCCAGTACATTTTCAGCAGGCTCATGGAAAAGGGGGACATTTACAAAGGATCCTACGAAGGGTGGTATTGCGTACCCTGCGAGACATACTTCCCCGAGAGCCAGATCGGGGAGGGGCGGGTCTGTCCCGACTGCGGAAGGCCCCTTCAGAACATGACCGAGGAGAGCTATTTCTTCCGTATGTCTAAGTACGAAAAGCCCCTCCTTGACTACTATGAAAAGAACCCGGGGGCTATCCTCCCCCAGACCCGTTTCAACGAGGTCCTCAGTTTTATCCGCAGCGGACTGAAAGACCAGTCCATTTCCAGGACCTCCGTTTCCTGGGGCGTCCCCCTTCCTGGGGACGAACGCCACGTTATTTACGTCTGGTTCGATGCCCTGATCAATTATCTTACCGTGGCAGGCTATCCCGGCAACGGGGAGGCCATGTCCAGGTTCTGGCCCACGGTCAACCACATAATGGCCAAGGATATTATCAGGTTTCACTGCATAGTTTGGCCAGCAATGCTCCTTGCCCTGGGGCTGACTCCCCCTGCCAGGGTTTTCTCCCACGGCTGGTGGACCGTAGAAGGGGAAAAGATGTCCAAATCAAGGGGGAACGTGGTGGATCCCTTTGAAATGGCGGATCTTTACGGAGTGGACGCTTTCAGGTATTTCCTAATGAGGGAGATACCCTTCGGTTCAGACGGGGATTTTGCCGAGAGGGCCCTGGTGGGACGCATCAACTCCGACCTTGCCAACGACCTGGGCAACCTGCTCAACAGGACACTTCAGATGGTCAACAGTTTCACGGGGGGTGTTGTGCCTTCGCCCTCATCGGCCCCTTCGGACCTTGACCGGGAGATAGCCCGGCTTGCGGAGTCTACGCTCCTTGCCTATTTCGAAAAAATGGACGTCTATGCATTTGACGAGGCGCTTAAGGAAGTATGGACCCTTATCCGGAGGGCAAACAAGTACATCGACGAGACCATGCCGTGGAAACTGGGCAAGGACAACGACAGGGAAAAGCTGGATCCGGTCCTTTACACCCTTTGCGAGGCCATAAGATTTTCGGCCGCAATGCTCGTCCCCTTCATGCCGGGAACTGCCGGCAGGATATTCGAACAGATAGGTATTGAAAACGAACCTTCCATGGCGGACCTTGACGGGCTCAGGTGGGGTGGAATACCCGAAGGATGCGCTGTCAACAAAAAAGGAGTACTGTTCCCCCGGATCGATCTCAAGGAGTGGGAAAAGGAGAAGTCGGAGAGGGATGCGAAAAAAACCGCAACCCCCGACCCTGGCGATCATGAGGATGAAGTAGCAATAGAGGATTTCAGGAAGATCGAGTTGAGGATAGCGAAGGTCCTCAAGGTCGATCCCGTTCCCAAGGCAGACAAGCTCTACAGGATGGACCTGGATCTCGGGTACGAGAGAAGGACCATCGTGTCGGGCATCAGGGAATTCCGTTCCCCCGAGGAACTTGAGGGGAGGCAGATCGTGGTTATCTGCAACCTGAAACCTGCATCCCTGAGAGGCGTCACAAGCAACGGCATGCTCCTCGCGGCGGAGACCCCTGACGGCAAGAGCCTTGCCCTTCTTACCGTCGATCAGGAAATAGCCCCTGGTTCAAGGGTCCATTGAGCCGTTTCTGGATCATTATTTACCGGGGCCGGGGGATGCCGGCCCCTTTTGATTTTCAGGAGGTATTGTATGGCAAAACTTGTGGATTCTCACTGCCATCTCGCCATGGAGGAATTTGAAGAGGACCTTCCCGAGGTCCTGACGAGATCGTCAGAAGCCGGGGTTGAAAGGATCCTTGTCGCAGGATCCGATGAGAAGGGAAGCCTGGATGCCTTCAGGCTTGTCCGGGAGCGGACCGGGAGAGGACTTTTTGCGGCCCTTGGCATCCATCCTCATGATTCGGTCACGGCATCTTCCGGGATACCCGAAACCATCATTGAACTGGCCCGGCGTCCCGAAGTAGTGGCTGTAGGGGAGACGGGGCTTGATTACTTTTATGACCATTCGCCGAGGGATATCCAGAGAAAATTGTTCTCCCTCCACGTGGGGCTCGCAAGGGAGCTGGGAAAACCGCTGGTGGTCCATGTAAGGGAAGCATACGACGATGCGCTGGATACGCTCCGGAAGGAAAAGGCATCAGAGTGCGGGGGAGTCATCCACTGTTTCTCCGGGAGCATGAAAGATGCCATTGCAGCTATCGACCTTGGTTTCTACATATCTTTTGCGGGTCCCGTAACTTATCCGAAAAACGGATCGCTGAGGGAGATAGCCTCTGCTGTTCCCATGGACAGGATCCTCTGTGAGACCGATGCCCCTTACCTCTCCCCGCAGCCCAGGAGGGGCAAGAGGAACGAGCCGGCTTACGTGGCCTGGGTCTACGAAGCGGTTGCACAGGCCAGGGGAATACCTCTCGGGAACTGCATAGAGGCGGTATGGAACAACTCGGCGCGCCTTTTCAGGTGGGGGTAGCCGTGATGTTCTCGTTCAGGCTGGAAGCGGAATGTCCTGTGACAGGAGCGCGGGCAGGAGAGATAAAGACCGGACGGGGTTCATTCAGCACCCCGGTTTTCATGCCCGTCGGAACCAGGGCGACCGTAAAGGCAATGGCCCCGTTCGAACTCCAGGAAATGGGGGCCGGCATCATCCTTGCCAACACCTACCATCTTTACCTGCGCCCCGGTTCCGATGTCATCAGGGAAGCCGGGGGGCTTCACAGGTTCATGGGCTGGCCCGGCAGCATCCTTACCGACAGCGGCGGTTTCCAGGTGTTCTCTCTCTCTGCGCTGAGGGATATAACCGATGAGGGAGTGACTTTCAGATCCCATCTCGATGGTTCTGCCCACCTGATGACCCCTGAACTTTCCATAAGGGTCCAGGAGGATCTTGGAAGCGACATAGCGATGTGTTTCGATGAATGCGTGCCCTGGCCATGCACGGAGGAGCAGTCCAGAGAGGCTGTGATGAGGACACTGCGCTGGGCGGAAAGATGCCGCGATGTCCACTCCAGGGAAGGGCAGTCCCTTTTCGGAATAATACAGGGTTCGGTTTTCGAGGACCAGCGGATCCTGTGCGCCAGGGAACTTGCATCCATGGATTTTCCGGGGTATGCCATCGGGGGACTTTCCGTGGGTGAACCCCATGGTGAGATGTACAGGATACTCGATTCGGTCACCCCGGAGATGCCCGATCACAAACCAAGATACCTTATGGGGGTCGGCTATCCTCCCAACCTGGTCGAAGGCGTCGCAAGGGGCATTGATATGTTCGACTGCGTGCTCCCCACCAGGAACGGCAGGAACGGCACCCTTTTCACATCTTCGGGCCGGATGAATATCAAGAACCTGGAATACGAAAGGGATTTCGGTCCCATCGACCCCGAATGCGGCTGTTATGCCTGCCGGAATTTCTCCAGGTCCTATGTCCGCCATCTTTTCAGGTCCGGCGAGATCCTGGGTTCCCGGCTCTGCACCTGGCACAACCTTCACTATATTCTTGAACTGATGGGAAATATCAGGAAGTCCATTGCAAAAGGCACCTTTCCCGATTTCAGGAGAAAGTTCCACGAGAACTTCAGGGATGGTGAACGCCGTTGCTGAAAACAGCCGTTTATGCTGTGGACCCGCGAAACCCGGGACAGGAAGCAATTGAAAAGGCAGCATCGGTGATAAAAAGCGGCGGACTTGTGGTTTTCCCGACCGAGACGGTTTATGGCCTGGGCGGGAACGCCCTTTCCCATGGCGCGGTAAAAAGGATCTTCGAGGCAAAAGGGAGACCCGCCGACAATCCCATGATACTTCACGTTCATGAGCCTGGAAGCGCATCGCTGCTTGGCAGGGTGGATGAACGATCCCGAAGGCTGATGGATCTTTTCTGGCCGGGACCGTTGACGCTTGTGATCCACGCAGACATGAAAGTTCCCGTCGAAGCCAGGGGCGGACTGGATACCGTGGCGGTAAGAATGCCGGCTCACCCGGTAGCCCTGGCCCTTATACGTGTTTCCGGCGTGCCGATAGCCGCGCCCAGCGCGAACAGGAGCGGACGTCCCAGTCCCACCACTGCTTCTTCTGCTCTTGAAGACCTTGACGGCAGGGTCGAGGTGGTTCTGGATGGAGGGCCGACGATGGTCGGTGTTGAATCCACCGTGCTGGACGTGACCGGAGATGTCCCTGTCCTGCTGAGGCCCGGGGGAGTGTCGCTGGAAAGTCTCATGGAGGCCGTCGGTGATGTCCTGCCGTCACCCTCCAGTGAAAAGGCCGGAAGATCACCGGGAACCAGGTACAGGCATTATGCCCCTTCGATCCCGGTAATTCTCCTGGAGCCTGACGGCCAGGGGATCGATGACCCGGCGCTTTCCCGGCCCGGGATAAGGGTCGCCTGGGTGGGTATTTCGGCGCCTCCGTTCCCCGTATATGAACAGGTCCGTTTCGGATCGGTGACGGGTTATGCAGGGGGTCTTTTCTCCGCTTTGCGTGAACTTGAGAGATCCGGTGCCGACATCATCCTTGCGGAGATGCCTCCCGAAGCGGGCGTGGGTCTTGCCGTCCGTGACAGGCTTCGAAGGGCGGCAGGGGACAGGGACCGTGACTCGTGACGCGTAACTTGTGACTCGTGACCCGGAAAAGCCCAAAAGCCAGGCAGCAGAGAGCAAGGGACCGTGACTCGTGACGCGTAACTTGTGACTCACAGATTCAAAGGCGTGAAAAGGAAGACCCGTTAATCGTGAATCGTGA
>CAZAMZ010000070.1:0-7916 GCA_964486375.1 uncultured Synergistaceae bacterium
GATGGCTGGACATCAGGTAGGGGACAAGGTACTGTTTTTTCCCAAGGTTTCTGTTCGCCTTTTCGAAAGCACTCTTGAACTCGAGAAAGACTTCTTTCCCCGGTTTCCTCATAAGCCGCAGAACGGAAGGGGAAACATGTTCAGGGGCAACCTTCAGCTGCCCGCTTACGTGGTGCTCACAGAGCCGGGACACCAGGTCCGGTTCGTTTGCGGCAAGAAGGAAGTCATAGCGTATTCCCGATCGTACAAAAACCTTTTTCACTCCGGGTACGTTGCGCACCTTTTCAAGAAGGGAGAAAAAACGGGATTGCCCCCTGTCAAGGTTCGGGCAGGGATCAGGCCAGAGGCATTCCCTTTCAGTGCAGCTGCCCCGGGATACCTGCTTCAGGCAGGCCGGTGAATGAAAATTGGCCGTAGGTCCGCCAACATCGTGGATGTAGCCCTTGAAGCCGGGCAATTCGGTCAGGATCCGTGCCTCGCGGAGGATGGATCCGTCGCTCCTGCTCTGGATCATCCGGCCCTGGTGGGAGGATATGGAGCAGAAGGAACAGCTCCCGAAACACCCCCTGTGGGCCGTTATGCTGAACTGTACCTCTTCTATGGCTGGTATTCCCCCCGAACCTTCGTACACCGGGTGAGGGGCCCTTGCGTAAGGAAGATCGTATATCATGTCCATCCATTCAGTTGAGAGCGGCAGAGACGGAGGGTTCTGCACTACATGCCAGGCGCCCTGGTCCTGGACTACAGGCCTTCCGCTGAAGGGGTCCTGCTCGAGGTACTGCAGCCTGAAGGCCTCTGCAAAGGCTTCCCTGTCACTAGAAACATGGTTAAATGAAGGCAGGAAAACCGAGCCGGGGGGCAGTTCGCCTCCCTTTGACCTGTAACAGGTTCCCCTTATGTTCCTGATATCCTGTACCGGTTTCCCGGAGGAAAGGGCATCGGCTATCTCCAGGACCGGCCTTTCGCCCATGCCGAAAACAAGAAGATCCGCCTTGCTGTCGACCAGGATGGACCGCCTGACCGAGTCGGACCAGTAATCGTAATGAGCGAACCGGCGGAGGCTCGCTTCCACGCCCCCGATGACAAGGGGGATATCCTTCCATGCCTCCCTCGCACGGTTACAGTATACGACGGTCGCCCTCTGGGGTTTTCGGCCAGCCTTCCCTCCGGGGGAGTAGGGATCATCGCTGCGGGGTCTTTTTGCCGCTGTGAAATGAGATAGCATGGAGTCCAGGTTCCCGGCCGATACCAGGGCAGCGAGCCTGGGACGACCCATTACGAGGAAGTCATCGAGCTTCCTCCAGTCGGGTTGCGCAATTATCCCCACCCGGAAGCCGCGGCTTTCCAGCACCCTGGGGATCACCGCGTTTGCGAAACTGGGGTGATCCACGTAGGCATCTCCCGAGATAAAGACGAAATCCAGCTCATCCCAGCCCCTTCGTGCCATGTCCTCCCTGTTGACCGGAAGAAAGAGTTCACGGTCTATCCCCATGGATCAACGTCCCCCCCTGTGCAGGGCCTAAAAGCCAGGCATGGGCCCACCAGCGGTCCGAGTCCGTTCCTTTCGCAGAAACGCGCAGACCCTTCCCTGTCGGGTTCATCCAGGAAGAGATCCTCCGGGACGGGAGCGTCCAGGCGGAGACGGGCAAGCTCCCTGCTCATAAAAGCCTTGTCCCTGTCCTTTTCGAGCCGTGCCCGGAGGGGATACCTTACCGACTGGATCTTGCAGTAGATCGATTCAAGATCCCCAAAACTCCGGATCAGGCTCCTTGCAGTGACGGGGCCTATGCCGGACACGCCGGGGATGTTATCGCTCCTGTCACCCATGAGCGCCTGGTATTCAGCCATGAAGCCCGGTTTAAAGCCGAAGGAGCTTTCGAAAGCCGAGGCGTTCATCCGCGAGAAGGTATTCCTGCCGGCAGGGCGCATTATAGTGATGTCCCCCTCTCCAAGGGTCTGGAAGAGGTCCTTGTCCGGGGTTACTATCACCACACTTTTCCCTCTTTCGGCCTCTCTCACCGCTGCGGCAGCAATGAGGTCGTCGGCCTCGAAGGAACTGTCCGAAAGGACTTTGATCCCAAGACAATTGGCCAGATCTGCCATGAGCGGCAACTGGGGGATAAAATCATCAGGTGGCAGGGGCCGGTTTGCCTTGTAGGCCGGGTACAGGGATCTCCTGAAGGAGGGGCCGGGGGAGTCGAAAACCACAGCGGCCTCATGTGCCCCTGAACCTTCGACAAGGCCCAGGAGGGTTTTCCCGAAACCGAAGACCCCGTTCACCAGGGTCCCTTCAGGTGACAAATACCTGGATCTTACGCCGAAATATGACCTGTAGGCCAGGGCGTGGCCGTCAATAAGGATAAGGTCCGTCAAAGGGGATTTCTCCTTTCGGCTGAAGAGGAGGTTGCCATCCCTTCAGTCCGGTCGTATGGTATCAGCAAGGGAGGGGGAAAAACAATGGAAATAGTCCAAGCCCTGGGAGATACCTGGTATATTCCAGGTCCGACGAACCTGGGAGTGTATGCCAGGGAGGGTCGTGCAACCCTGATCGACAGCGGAAACGATGAATCGGCAGGCAGGAAGGTTCTGAAAGCCCTGGGTGAAAAGGGGTGGGAGCCTTGCCTGATAGTAAACACCCACTCCAACGCCGATCATGTCGGGGGAAATGCCTTTATCCAGAAACGGACCGGGTGCAGGATAGCCTCGACAAGGGCGGAATCGGTATTTATCGAAGAACCCCGGCTGGAGCCGGCCATGCTCTGGGGTTCGGCTCCGTTCAGGGGGATAAGCGGGAAATTTCTCCAGGCCCAGCCATCCAGGGTGACCGAAATAATAACTTCCTCTGGGGCTATCCTTGAGACCGGCCTGGAGGCGGTCCCCCTTCCGGGTCATTTCCTTGACATGATAGGCCTGAGAACTCCCGACGGGGTCTTTTTTGTAGCCGATAGCCTCTTCTCGTCATCCATCCTGGACAAATACGGAATGGTGGTCTGTTTCGATGTGTCAGCCCAGTACAGAACCCTGGAATACCTGGACAGGGCAGAAGCGGAGATATTCATCCCCTGCCATGCAGAGATCTGCCGTGACCTGTCGGCCCTTGTGAAAAGGAACAGGGAAGCCCTGGACAAGGCCCGGGAGAGGGTGGTCAAGGCATGTTCCTCGCCTGCCTCCCGCGAGGACGTTCTGGCGAATCTTGCGGAGTTCTTCGGGATCGAGCTGAACCCGGCCCAGTATGTTCTCACCCACATCACTGTATCGGCACACATATCCAGCCTTGCCGATTCAGGGGTTCTGAACCCTCTCTTCGAAAAGGGAAGGATGTTGTGGCTGGCTTCTTAAGGACATTGGAAGCTGTAGCTTTTTAAGTCAGTTGTTTAATGCTAAATTGGATTCGCAATTCTCCCGTTTACAGTTCGATCCCGGCGGAGGGACCCTGTATGGCTGACAGGAATAACAGGAAAGAAGAAAGGTCGTTGGTGTCGTTTCTCCAGTGGAACTTCGATCGCATACCAGTGGGGCTTTACAGGACTACCCCCGACGGGGAAATTGTCCATGCCAACCTGGCGATTGCCCGGATGCTGGGTTATGAAAGCGTTGAGGAACTCAAAAAGCGCAACCTGGAGGTTGAGGGTTATGAACCCTCCTACCCTCGCAAGGATTTCAAGGAACAGATCGAAAGGGATGGTTCCATACGGGGTCTTGACTCCCGGTGGAAGAGGACCGACGGGAGATCGATCGAAGTCAGGGAGTACGCGGAGGCCGTCAGGGATGGATCGGGAAAGATCGTTTTCTACGACGGGGCTGTAGAGGATGTCACCGATTTCCGAAACGCGGAAAATACTATCATGGAAAGGGAAAGGGAATATCATTCGATGTTCAGGATGTTCCGCCTTCTTTCCGACAACATGAGGGACATGCTCTGGGCAAAGGATCTTGAAGGCAGGTACCTTTTCACGAACAGGGCCTTCTGCGACAAGATCCTTAACGCTGTCGACCCCGATGAACCCATTGGAAAGACCGACAGATATTTCATCGAAAGGGAGAGAAAGGCACACCCCGAGGATCCCGAGTGGCATACCCTGGGGGAGATCTGTAGGGAAACGGACATGTCGGTACTGACTTCCAGGAAACCGGCACAGTTCGACGAATTCGGGAATGTCCAGGGGCAGTTCATATACCTGGATGTGCACAAGGCTCCTCTTATTGACGAAAAAGGCGACATGATAGGCATCGTGGGGAGTGCCCGTATAGTGACCAGGGAAAAGGAACTTGAATCGGAACAGAAGCGTTCCAAGAGAGAACTGGAAGGCGCTTACCGGCGGCTGAGGGCTACACAGGAGAACACCCTCAAGGTTATGGCAAAACTGGTGGAGACCAGGGATCCTTACACTTCAGGCCACCAGGGAAGGGTCGCACGGCTTGCCGTTGCCATAGCCAGGGAAATGGATCTGGACATGGTCACCACGGAAGGCCTGAGGATAGCTTCCCTGGTCCACGATATCGGGAAACTTCGTGTCCCGATGGAGATCCTGAGCAAACCCGGGGAACTCGCTCCTATCGAAACAGACCTCATAAGAGAACACGCCCGTGCCGGGGCGGAGATAATTGGGGAAATAAGGTTCTTTCACCCCGTGGAGGAGATCATCTACCAGCACCATGAGAGAATCGACGGCTCAGGGTATCCTCACGGGATCATGGGCGAAGAGATCCTTACAGAGGCCAGGATCCTGGCCGTAGCCGACGTGGTCGAGGCCATGGTCGCAAACCGCCCTTATCGGCCTGCCCTCGGGATCGACATGGCACTGGATGAGATAAGAGCTTGCAGCGGGACCCTGTTCGACCCTGAGGTTGTGGATGCATGCTGCAGGCTTTTCGAAAGCGGAAGGTTCGGGTTCCAGGGACAAATGCGTGAGAAGTAAGACGTGAGACGTGAGACGAAAGTGCATAAAAGCCAGGCTACAGGCGACAGGCCACCGTTGACCGTTGACGCAGTTTATTCTTTCTAACGGACCTCTCGTTTCTGCTTGACATTTCCCTGCCGATAACGATAATAGTCCCATTGCCGTGAAGGGATTACACATAGTGGCGCCCCATGGTGGGCGCCGCTTTTTTTGCGTCCTTTCCCAAATACAGGAGGAATTTGCTTTTATGGAACAGACCGCAACAATGGAAACAACGGAACAGGAAAGAAAGACCTTCGGAGGTTTCAATCTCCGCAAGGAATTGCTCAAGGCTCTTGATGACAGGGGATTCATCGAACCGACCCCGGTTCAGGAGGCCGTTCTGGGTCAGGATAACCTCAATGTCGATCTGATAGTGAGGGCGAAAACTGGATCGGGAAAGACCCTTGCCTTTCTTCTCCCGCTTATGAGCGACGACGGTCTGGATCCATCAAGACCCGGCGTGGTCGTAATATCACCTACCCGGGAGCTGGCCCTGCAGATCTCCCGTGAGGCTGCATGGGTTTCGAGGGGTATTGACTGCCCCTGCACATCCCTTGTCGGAGGCATGGACATGTCAAGCCAGATCAGGGACCTGAGGAAAGGAGTCGCCCTTGTCATAGGGACTCCCGGAAGGATCCTCGACCATGTCCGCAGGGGCACCCTTTGCATGGACTCGGTTCACACCGTGGTTCTTGACGAGGGAGACCACATGCTGGACATGGGTTTTCGTGAAGAGCTTGAAGGCATACTTGACGCTGCTTCCGGAAGGGAAAGGACATGGCTTTTCTCGGCCACGATGCCTCCCGCTGTCCGGGCCCTTTCCCGCAAATACCTTTCGGACCCCAGGATGATCTCCCTTGTGGACGAAGGGGCTCAGCACGAGGACATTATCCATACGGTCTATACGACCCCCAAAAACCGCCAGATGGACGGGCTCGTGAACGTACTCCTTTGGGAGAACTCCTCAAAAGGGCTAGTGTTCTGCCACACAAGGGCCGAGACCATTGAGGTCGCCAACCGGCTGACCCAGGAGCGTTTCAGTTCCTGCTGCCTCCACGGAGACATGAGCCAGAGGGAGAGGAACCATGCCCTCTCGATGTTCGTATCGGGCAGGGTGTCTCATCTCGTTGCTACCAACGTCGCGGCCAGGGGACTCGATATTCCCGAGGTGGAGCACGTTTTTCAGTTCGGTCTTCCTTCCGATGCCGAGACGTTCATCCACAGGAGCGGAAGGACTGGCAGGGCCGGTAACGAGGGCCGGGATATCCTGGTCCTCACGATGACAGAGGCATACAAGCTGAAGGGGATGCTCAGGGATACCAAAATATCTCTCAACTGGATGCCCGTCCCGGACTCCCAGGCTATCAGGGCAAGACAGAGGGCGAGGTACGAGGAAAAGATATTCAGTGTATGTTCTGACGGACTTTGCGATACCGGGGAGTGGGCAGAAAGCCTTCTTGAGAGGAGTGACCCTGTGGAACTGGTCACAAACCTGCTCAGGATAGCCGAAAAGAGCATACGATCCGGTTATTCCCTCAAGGCAGACATGGACAGGGAACGTGAACAGCAAGCCGCCCGAAAGACCAAACCGGTTCCTGAAAGAGGAGGGAAAAGGCCCATGGGCCGCCGGAAGAAGGGTACTCTCGTCAGGCTTGCAATTAAGGATGCTTCCGACTGGAACGCCGGGAAAGTACTCCGGACCGTCTGCTCCGCCCTTGATGTCAGCAGCGGCGACGTTGCCGAGATAATCCTTGGCAAGGACAAGGTGATGGTGGAGCTGATGCCCAAAGCCCTTGAGAAGTACAACAGGAACCCCGAAAGCCTCTCAGGTTCGGCCCTTTCAAGGATCGCGTCGACGGGACGACGAAGGCAGCAACCAAAAAGAGACCCCGCAAGGGCCAGGACAGCCTGATCCCAGTAAAAGCAGGAGGCCCCGCAATCGACGGGGCCTCCTTTTTGTATTCCGATGTAATTCTCTAGGCCATGGTAATAACCGTACCTTCTTTTCCTTCCAGGGCGTCCACGGCCTTGTAAAGCGATGTAATTACGGCTTTCTTGCCAGGGTAGGTGCGGGCGAACTTGACGGCTGCCAGGACTTTGGGAAGCATGCTCCCTGGGGCAAAATGCCCGTCCTCCATGTATTTGATGGCTTCCGGCACGGTCATGTGATCGAGGAATTTCTGGTCCGGTTTCTTGAAATTAAGGCAGACCTTGTCGATCTCGGTGAGGATCAGGAGTATGTCGGCTTCGATATCCTGGGCGAGTTTCTCGGCAGCCAGATCCTTGTCGATGACCGCTGCAACGCCGGTAAGGGAGCCGTCCATGTTCTCTATCACAGGGATCCCCCCACCGCCTGCAGTTATAACGATTGTGGTATCCCAGAGACGTTTCACTGCTGAGATCTCGACTATCCTTTTCGGTTCGGGCGACGGGACCACTCTCCGCCAGCCCCGGCCGGCATCCTCCTTCATTACGTAACCCTTTTCTTCGGCTATCATTTTTGCTTCTTCCTCGGAATAGAACTGCCCAATAGGCTTGGTGGGGTTCTTGAAGGCAGGGTCCTTGGGGTCTACCACTACCTGGGTCACCAGCGTAACCACGGGAAGATTCCGGTTTCGGTTCCGGAGGGCATCTCTCAGGGCCTGCTGGATATGATAGCCAATATACCCCTGGCTCATGGCCCCGCAGACGTCGAAGGGCATGGCGGGAGTCTGTTCGTTGGCTTTCGATGCGATCTCCTGTGAAAGGACGATCCTTCCCACCTGTGGCCCGTTACCATGGACTATTGCCATTTCATAATTCTTGCAGCTGATCTCTGCGAGAAATTCAGCGGTCCTTCTGACCACCTCGAGCTGAGCTTCGGCTGTAGGCGGCGTGCCGGCTTCCTGAAGGGCATTCCCGCCCAGGGCAATTACAACCTTGATAGGACGATCCATAGACCTCTCTCCTTATCCTCAAAGGGATATTTACGGA
>CAZAMZ010000071.1:0-7892 GCA_964486375.1 uncultured Synergistaceae bacterium
AAAGACATTGAGGACGACTACCGGGAAAGGCTGGCCCAGGGCAAAACCGGCAAGATCAAGGTGGGTGGAAAGTCATACGAGTATGTTGTAGATAATGAAGGCGCGGTCGATGCCCTTTTTATCAACTGCGGCAAACTCTCAGATGGCAAAGGCCTAGGTGTCATGGTAACCTTCAAAAACTGGGATGCTTCAAAGGGTACTATAGAAAGGATCCTTTCCACCTTCCGGTTTTAAATGAAGGGGCCGCCACAATGCGGCCCCTTTTCCTTCCAGATCATTCGGCGAATTCCTTGTATTTATAGTATTTTTGCTTGTCGATCTCGTAGAGGAGTTTTTTGGCGTAAGCAACATCAAGACCGGCCGCTTTCTCGAGCAAAACTATCCCTTTCTTCCTGTCCTCTTTGACACCTTTACCAGTTACGTAACACTCCCCTAGATAGGCAATAGCCAGCTCGGAACCCGCGTCTATTGCCTTTTCGTACCATTGTACGGCTTTCCTCGGACTGTAGACGGTCCCCCATGCTCGTTCATAAAATACCCCCACATTAACCATGGCCTGGACATCCGCGTGCTGGGCGGCTCTTTCGTACCAGTAGAATGATTTCAAAGGATCCTTGCTAACGCCTATACCCTCCCGGTAGATGGCTCCCAGGTTGAACTCCGCCGTTGCATGGTTCTTTTCCGCCGCACGTTCAAACCAGAACCGGGCCTGTACGAAATTCTGCTCTGTACCGTTACCGGTGAGATGGGCATGCCCCACCTCGGCCTGGGCATCCTCGTCCCCCTGCATGGCAGCCCGGTTGAACCACTCAAAGGCTTTTTTAGGATCGGGAGGAGAGCCCTCCCCCCTTTTGTACATTACAGCCAGGTTGTACTGGGCGGCCATGGAGCCCTTTTCCGCCGACATGGTGAACCACTTGATGGCCTCGGGGAAATTCCCTTCTCCGTGGGCAGCAAGCCCCTTGTTGAATGCTTCCTCTGCAGAGACCTGGGGCTCCTGCGGTTTCGGTTTAGGTTTGGGTTTAGGCTGTGGCTTCGGGGCCGGCGTTTCCGTCGGAGCGGGCGAAGGAGCCGGTTTCTCCTCCGATGAGCCTATCGCCGGGGGCGGAGGTGGAGGCGGGGGACTTTCGGAAACCCCTTGATCCTCCTCGCCCGGTAAGGGTGGTGGGGTGAACGAATCCGACGCTCCTGCCGTAAAGGACACAAGGCAGGCCGCAGTCAACAGGATGACAAGGAAGTTGGCAAAAGGGGTCCTGAGCAGGGGTCTCATCTTAGGGATCCACTCCTTTAATAGTGTCTTCCCCTGGCAACTTTTGTACCGAGGGAATTTCTGAGAATATCCTCAGGGGGCGAGGTCATGAAATTTACCGTAAGCCTGAGCTTCCTCTGGGGGGTTTCAACGTGAAGTTCTATCGACTCACCCTGATAACCACCCTCGTGGTCTTTTTTGCTTATCCTGTCGAGCCGGGCTTTGGTGACACTTTCAACAGGGATAGCAATATTTTCAGGATTCATTGCAAAAACTGCCTCAGGATCCTTCGAAACGAGATCTCTCAGAAGATCCGCGGAAGCAGTCATGGTTGCACCCATCCTGCCTAACAAACCCTTGCCTTCCGCTTTTGCTTTTTCTCCAGCCTTTTTTATGGCTTCATCTGTCATCTGTTTCGTCACAAAAGCGTAGATAAGGCGACGGTCGGTCAAAACCAATGCAGCATAGGCAGATCTGAAAATCCCGAGTTTAAGGTTGCCTCCAAGCACTCCAAAGACGGTTTCATTCACGGCCATAGGATATCCTCCAGTCTGTCGATAAGGATGCAGGTTCATTCAGATAATATCAAAACATTTCACAAAATGTTGTCACCAGTGGTCTTTCCTGACTTTACCAGCCTTTTGGGCCTCACCCCACTGTCCTCTGATAAAATTGAAATAATAGATGGCTCACCTGGTTTTTCTTCTGACCGGAATATTTTTCGACCTCACAGGGGGCAATGCAATGGCAGCTATTATTAGAAGGGTCCTGTTGTTCGCCGGGCTGTTTTCTTCGATACCGCTTCTCTTTTTCGTGCAAAATGCCTGGTCATTATTAGCGCCGGCCGTTCTCCTTGCGGGTATTACAGGTTATTTCGCTATCCCATGGCCTCACAAAGAAGTAACTGCTATCAGCCATGGCAGGGTCAGGGCAGTGATACTGCCAGACCTTATAGGCTTCGCGATGTGCGGGCTCTTGTGCTTCCTTGGAGCGATGGCCGTTTCTGAAGGAGCGCCACCTCCCGTCCTGATATTTATGTCGCTTTTCGGCATGCTGTTCCTTTCGCTCAACGCGATCGCCGCATGGTACGAAAACCTTCAGCTAGTGATATCCCCCGAAGGGATCATCATGAGAACGATACGGGGACGGCAATACCTGAGGTTCGAGGAAATGGCCGAAGCAGGACCGATCAGGTACTCCATGCCTGAGTGGATGAAATGGTTTGGCGCGGTTGCCGCCCTGTTATCATTCAGGGCGACCATACCTTTACTTGTCCAGAAAGGGCGCCGTGACCCCGGGTTCAGGATTATAATGAAAAACGGCAAAAAATACACTATCTGGGGTACGGCCCTGCAGGGGTTCGAAAAGGTAGAACGGTCAGTCGCTGTTACGGGAGTACCGGGTTTGTCAAGTAATCCCGCAAAAAACAAGAAGGGGCCTTCATTTTAGAAGGCCCCTTCCCAAGAGACCACAGGTCGCTCTAGGGCATAAAGGGTCGGACGAAGGGAGAAGTCTCCCCTTTCCTCATGAAGTGTCCCGAAGGTCCTTCCCCGAGGAATTCAGAGAACCAGGACTCGTGCTCGATCTCCTCATGGAGGATAGCCTGTGCGAGCGCATAGGTACGATGGTCCTTCCCGGCGGTAAGATTGCAGATATTGCTGTATCCGCGAACAGCGCATCGTTCTGCCTCTACCAGAACCTGTAGTATGGCCTTGACATCGGTCGGGTCCTTCGGAAGGCTTGCCGGAGGGCATGCGGAAAGATCATGAAATACTTTCATGTCTTCGGGCAGTTTGCCGCCAAGTTCGTAGATCCGGGGCACGAGAGCCTCGAAATGGTTGCGGTCCTCGATACGGGCAGCTTCGGCAATTTCCTTGATACCCTCACCATCCAGACCGATAAGGTTGGCGCGAAGCACCGTGTAATAATAGAACGTAGTTAGTTCGGCGGCCGCATTAGCTACCAGGAGCTCCAACAGATGGTCGACGTCTACTCCAGCTTTTTCGACTACTTCTCTTGTTACCTTTGCCACTTCTCTCATCTCTCCTCTCTTTACGATCAATTTTCCAAATACTTTCCGGCCAATAACAAGAACCAGATTCAGCAAAGACTATCATAAAGATTGTTTTTTGTAAACGTTTCAAATAAGGCCTGACCTTTACAGTTATTTGCTTCTGGGAAAGAATACAAAAACCCCAGCCTTGACAGGGAGGAAGGCCCGAAATGCCGGTCCGCCTGAAATTTCACGGGGAACTCAAGGATCTTTTAAACGGCCCCATCGATTGCCGGGGATATTTCCGGGATCTTCACCGGCTTGCTCCGATCAAGGACCTGATCGAATCCCAGGGCGTTCCCCACACTGAAGTGGGGATAATATTATCTGGAGGGGTGGAAAGGCATTTTCTCTTTACCCCGACCCAGGGAGAAACCGTTGATGTTTTACCTCACAGGCCTCCCGTTGATGTTGCCAGTCCCTCGCTTCTCTTTCCCGAACCATTCGGACGGGTCGCCTTCGTGGTAGACGTCAACGTGGCCCGACTTGCAAGCCTTCTCAGACTGACTGGATTTGACACCCTTTATGACCCACGATGGGGTGACGAAAAGATGGCAGATGTGGCGGGAGAGTGTAAAAGGATACTTTTGACCAGGGATAAAGAACTGCTGAAGCGAAATAGCGTCCTGAGGGGACGCCTTATCCGGTCTCAATACCCCTGGAGGCAGTTGGCCGAGGTGATCCACTTCTTCGGATTAAAGGACAGGATCGAACTGTTCACGCGATGCCCCAAATGCAACGTCCCCCTGGTCCATACCGACAAGGGGGACGTTATTGAGGATCTGGAACCTCTGACGCGCTTGATGTACGACCGTTTTACCCGGTGTCCCGGCTGCGGGCAGGTTTACTGGTCCGGGTCACACCACTCACGCATCCGGGAAAAACTTGCCGAAGCACTGGGTGAACTTTGATGATCGTGTCCTGTGTGGTGCAATGATGCTTGGACCTTGTTTGCCCTGAAGTATTGTCTCCCTGAAACCTGCAGGATCTATTCCAGTTCCTTCAGAACTCCCTCCAGGACGTCGGCGGCCTTCATCATCAGATCTTCAGAGATGATCAATGGCGGCAACAGCCTTGCCACGTTATTGTGGTGACCGCCAACTTCTATCATTACCCCGCGCTGATGTGCCAGTTTTCTCACCATTTTTGTCAGATCGGTGGCGGGTTTCCTGGTCTTCTTGTCCGAAACTATCTCAAGGGCGATCATTAGGCCGATCCCCCGGGCTTCCCCGAGAATTTTGGAGTTCTTTTCTATCTCCTTGAATCGTGCCAGGGCTTTTTTGCCAAGTTCTGCAGCGTATTCAGGCACCTGCTTGTCGATCATCCAGTTCAGGGCAGCAGCCCCGGCGGCAAAAGCCACCATGTTGCCACGGAAGGTCCCTATGCTCTTGCCCGCAGGCATGGTATTAAGTTCTTCCCTGAAGGCTATGGCCGAGATCGGGAAACCGACTCCGCCGAGGGCCTTGCTTATGGTGATGATGTCCGGCACGATCCCGGCGTGCTCAAAGGCGAACATCTTCCCGGTGCGTCCAAGTCCGCACTGTATCTCATCGCAGATCATGAGTACGCCATGAGCCTTTGTGATCTCACGCACCCTCTGCAGGAATTTCGGCGTGGGAATGATGGTACCCCCTTCACCCTGGACTGCTTCAAGGATCACAGCAGCGGGTTTGGAGTAGCCGGAGTGGGAGTCATCCAGGACACGCTCAAGATTGTCGGCGGCAAATTCGTCGACCATTTCTTCAGGGCAGCCAAAGGGGTTACGGTACCTGTAGGGGAACGGAATAAACTGGACCCCCGGCACAAGAGGGCCGATGCCGTCCCTGTGTCCGCTGTCGCTTGTCACTGCGAGGGAGGCACCGGTCATACCGTGATAGGCACCCTCAAAGGCTATTATCCCGTAGCGCTGCGTGTTGAACCTTGCCAGTTTGATAGCCTGTTCAACGGCATCAGATCCTGTTGGGCCGCCGAAAAAGACGCGGCTCAACTCTTCAGGCAGGATCCCCCGAAGGGCCTTGACCATCTTCATCCTTGTCTCGCTAGGGATGTCGAGGGTGTGGGTTACCTGATCTATCTGCTCGTGGGCAGCCTTCAGTACTTCCGGGTGAGCGTGCCCCAGGGCCATGACGCCTGCACCGGAAAAACAGTCTATGTAAATGTTTCCGTCCACATCCTCAAGGGTGGCGCCTTTGCCCCGTGCAAGGGCCATTGGCATACCCTTGGGGTATGACACCGAGGAACTTTCGAGGTCTTCCTGCATCTTGAGTATCTCCCGGGATCTGGGCCCAGGGGGTGTCACAACGATCTTTGGGGCATCGCTGACAGAAAGATAGTCGAACTTATTACCGTCCATGTTTAACCCTCCCGATCCTGAAATTGGCCGACCTTTCTTCAGACCTGCAACAGGTATATTAAAACCGGCGTTATCTACGATCAGGATATCACATAAGGATCATTGCCTCGTCACAACAAGACGATTTATGCTAAACTTCTTAATATTTTGCCTGGGGGGTTGTATCTTGAATAACCACAGCAGGACCGGATGGATCGTCGTAATGGCAGGAACGGGTATTAACCTTACCTTCGGGGTGCTTTACTCCTGGAGCGTCTTTGCTGCGAACATAACACAGAGCCAGGGCTGGTCGAGCACCCAGGCATCCTTGCCTTATACTTTCGCCATCCTGTTCTTCGCGCTCCTCATGATACCAGGCGGAAGACTTCAGGACCTGTTCGGCGCCAGGCTGATCTCCACATTCGCTGGAATTCTTGTAGGATCCGGTCTGATCCTTGCCAGTTTTTTCCCTGGTGTTACCGGGATGGTGATCGGTTTTGGCGTTATGGCCGGTTCAGGCATCGGGATGGGCTATGCTTCGACCACACCTGTTGCCATCAAGTGGTTCCCTCCGCAGAAGAAGGGTCTGATAACAGGGATCGTGGTGGCCGGGTTCGGCCTGGCATCTCTCTATATTGCCCCCCTGACGAGGTTGCTCATTTCTTCCTTCGGGATACTTAATACCTTCAGGATACTGGGCATTGCCTTCCTGTTGGTGGTTGTTGCGCTGGCACAATTTCTGAAGGCACCGGGAAATCCCTCTGCACCTCCGAAAAACGACATTGGTTGCCCCAAACCAATTTCCGCAAGGGAATACTCATGGCGTGAGATGGTAAGGACCCCGCAGTTCCTCCAGCTGTGGATCATGTTCGCGGCAGGAGCGTTGGCTGGCCTTATGGTGATCGGTCACCTTTCAAAGATCGCATCCATACAGACAGGGCAGGATATAGGCTTTCTGCTTGTAGCGGCAACTGCGATCTTCAACTCTGCCGGCAGACCAATGGCGGGGATGATATCAGACAGGATCGGCAGATCAAGGACAATGATGTGCCTTTACATATGCCAGGGTGCCGTGCTCTTTGCCTTTACTTTCTTTCATTCCTTCGGATCGATCCTCTTTGGAGCCGCAGTGGTGACTTTCGCCTACGGGGCAATGCTTTCGGTCTACCCGTCGGCGGTTTGCGATTTCTTCGGGACTAAAAACCTGGGGTTGAACTACGGTATCCTTTTTACCGCCTGGGGGGTCGGTGGGATCGTGGGACCCATCCTGGCCGGATCTATCGTTGATCTGACCGGAGGATACCTCTGGGCATACCTTGCGGCAGGAACTTTCTGCCTGGTTGCCGCCGCCATGGGCTGGATGATCAAACCCATGCCTGAAGGTCAGTAGCTTCCTGCTGATTTTTTTACGTCCCTCATCAGCGCTTCAACGACACTTTTGAATGACGCCAGATCCTCAAAGTTCTCAAGGGGGATCCTGTCTACGGCTATCCTCAGCTTATCGCAGAGAAGGTAATATTCTTCGTGGTCCCTGTAGACTTTCCCGTCAGGCGTGACCCTTTTGCTGGGAAATGCCAGGCCCTTCTCTTCCATCATGGCAAGCCTTCCGGCAAGGAGCAGCCGCTTGATCCTCAATGTCTCAGCCTGGGAACGGACAAGCCTTTCCCTGCACATCTCGTTGACAAGGCACTCCCCGCTTGCTTTGCCCTCCCTGACGACAGTATCGGCAGCAGGGGTCCGGCAAAGGACGATCGAATTGCCTTTCGTGTCCTGGGAATACTCCGGAAGCCATGCATCCATGAAAACCACATCGGCTGTTTCCCCGAAAACATCGTCACAGAAAAGGCATCCTCCCTGGATGAAACACTCATGTCCCCAAAGGAAATCAGGTATCCCCTTCACCGGGACAGGCTTCCCCGGCACTCCTCCACGGGAAATGGCCACATGCCTGTAATTGCTGCTGTCAGGACCATCCGGGGGAAGCCTGAAGTTGATGTACTTCATGTCAGCCGGGAGCACTCCCGATTCCAGGGAAACGTACTCGGAATAACGGTGGGTCGGCACAAGACCGCAGGTCAGGGAGGACAACATGACGATCCTGTCTCCCAGTAGAGGGATCTTCTCCATGGCCTTTCTCAGGCCGTAGGCAAGGCACGGCAGCGCTACCACCGCCAGCCTTGGCCCGGTCCTTTCGGAAAGAATCGTCCGGATCTCCTCATCGAAGGAAACGGGGTGGTAGACCGAGCCCGCCCGTGAGC
>CAZAMZ010000072.1:0-7817 GCA_964486375.1 uncultured Synergistaceae bacterium
ATATATACCCGTATCCATTCTGGGACCAAGGCACTTACCGGGGGGGCCACCCTGGTTCTGATAGGCGCGGCCCTTTATACACCGTCCTGGCAGATAGCGGCCAAACTTTTCCTGATCGCCGCATTCCTCATGGCGACCAACCCGATCGCCTCCCACGCAATATCGAGGGCGTGTTACCGGCACGGGATGAAACCCGGGATCGCCTACATCGACGAATACGGCAACTCCGGAGGGAAGGGGGACAAGACATGAGCCTGGCATTCATGATCTTCCTCTACGTTTTCCTTGTCGCCACCGCGATCGTGATTTCCGCCATCAACGACATTCTGAGCGCCGTGATAACCCTTTCGGTTTTCGGCATCCTTCTGGCAACGGCCTTCGCGATACTGCAGGCCCCCGACGTTGCGCTGACCCAGGCCGTCATCAACTCGGGTATCGTGACGGCCCTCTTCCTGGTGGCCTTCTCGCAGACGGAAAAACCGGAATGCTACCCCGGGGAGGATGAAGAATGAGCATAAGACCCTTCATCTTTCGCATGGCCGCGATGGTTCTCTGCATCTCCCTCGGGCTGATGCTCTTCAGGGGGATAGCCGCCCTTCCCGTCCAGGAACATGTAACCGGTCCCGCTACCCACTACATTGCAAACACCGCCGGGGAGACGGGTGCAAGAAATGTCGTCGGCGCAATACTTTTCGACTACAGGGCCTTCGACACTCTTGGGGAATCCACGGTGATCTTTACCGCCGTATCCGGTATTGCCATGCTGTTTTCCAGGAGAAAGTTCCACCGGTCATCGAGCGGCCTTTCGTTCATCGCCAAGCGGGGGATAGGAATAATGGTGCCCTTCCTTATCATGTATGCTTCGGTGATAATCCTTTTCGGCCATTTGTCCCCGGGCGGCGGCTTCCAGGGGGGGACCATCTTCGCAACCGTTACAGTGCTGTTGTGCGTAGTCTACGGCTCCAGTTTCGAGTCGCAGTATTTCCCCCCACGGACGAAGGATATTCTTGAATCGGGAGGCGCACTGCTCTTCTCGGGAATAGGGCTGATCGGACTTGCCGCAGGTACAGGTTTCCTTTCGAACATCGCCGCCGGGTTCCCAGCAGGCAGCGAAGGATCCTTCCTCAGTGCAGGGTCTATCCCGATACTTAACATAGCCGTAGGGTTGAAAGTAGGGGCCGGCCTTTCGACGATCTTCTACAGCATGATCAAGATGCTCGATGCCGACACGGACCATCCGGAAGGGGGCAGGCTCCGATGATCCTGCTGAGTTACGCGACGTCGATAATCATTTTCTGCATTGGCCTGTACACCATCATGATAAGGAGGAACCTCTTCAAGACCGTCCTCGGCCTTGCCCTGATGGAATCCGCCATACTGCTTATCATCGTCTCTTCCGGCTACATTCCGGATGGCGTCCCTCCGATAGCGCCCTTCAGCGGCGCGGCGGTCAACCCTCTTCCCCATGCCTTCACCCTGACGGCCATAGTCATCGGGGCAAGTGATATTGCCCTGGCGCTGGCTTTCATAATAAAGCTGCACAGACATTACAGGACCGTCGATCTTGACAGGATCAGGGGGCTCCGCGGATGACCCTGGTGCTTGCTGTAGTGATCCCCCTTCTTGCTGCGTTTTTGATACCCCTTTTCCACCTGGCCAGAAAGACCCTCCCGGTATCCCTTGTCGGGATAATGGGGCTGGCCTCTATCTCGGCAGCACTGGCCGCTGCCTGGACAGGCTGGTTCGAACCGGCGGTTTCGCTTCTGGGTGGATGGGCTCCTGACATAGGTATCTCCCTTGTGGGTGACAGACTTTCCTCGGCGTTCCTTCTGATCACCTCCATAGGGAGCGGGGCCGCCCTGGCCTGCGCCCTTGAGAGGTTCGGCGGAGGCCCCTGGAGGTTCTATTCCCTCTTCTTCCTTCTCCTTGGATCCATGAACGGCATACTGCTCACAGGTGACCTTTTCAATCTCTTCGTCTTCTACGAGATCTTCTCCGTCGCAGCCTACCTCCTGGTGGCCTTCTCCATGTCCTGGCAGGCCCTTGAGGCAGGTCTCAAGTACCTTGTACTGGGTACGATAGGTGCCCTTTTCATCCTCCTTGGAACGGCTTTCACCTTCATGGCCACGGGGATCCTCAACATGGCACTCCTGTCGGAAGCCCTTGTCTCCGTCCCGAAGGAGACCCTGACGGCTATTTCGGCATGCCTGGTGCTTGGGCTCACAATCAAGACAGGGGCCTTCCCGGTCCACTTCTGGCTCCCCGACGCCCATTCCTCTGCACAGACCGCGATCAGCGCCCTTCTGTCGGGAGTACTGGTAAAGGTCTCGATCTATGCCCTGATGCGGGTATGTTACCTGTTCTTCCTGGGAACGAACGGGACCGTGTTCCTTGCAATAACCGTTATAGGTTCCCTTTCCGTCCTGGGAGGCCACCTGATGGCATTGAGGCAGGACGATATCAAGAGACTGCTGGCATACTCAACGGTTGCCCAGATAGGGTACATCCTTATTGGCGTCGGCTGTGCATCAGCCGCCGGAGCAGCCGCGGCCGTATTCCATGCATTCAATCACATGCTGATGAAGACGGGGCTGTTCATTACCGCCGGAAGCCTTGCCGAAGAAAAGGGCACAAGGGAGATATGCGGGCTTACCGGGTTATGGAAGAGCCGGCCTGCATGGGTTGCGGCCTTTGCGGTACTTTCGGCCGCCATTGTAGGGATACCTCCCCTCAACGGGTTTATGAGCAAATGGTTCATAATCCTGTCCTCAGCAGAGACCGGAACCGTCATCCCTGCCCTTGTAATAGCTGCGGGAACAGTCATATCGGCCGCCTACTATATCCGGGTCCTTTCAACATTCATGTCGCCCGGTGAAATGTCTTCAGGGGACGCGTCGACGCCTTCTTCCCTGAAAACCCGCAGGAGAAAAGGGATCTCTATGGCCATTACGGGAATTTTCGCCCTGTTATGCCTTGTTGTCGGGGTAATGGCCTTCTCCCCGTTCTCCCGCGAGTTTTTCACTTCGACAGGCTGGGCGGCCGTTGATGTTGGGGCTTACGTAAGACTGGTGACAGGAAGATGAGCCTCTCCCTCCTGTATCAAAGTACCAACCTGCCATTCACTGCCGCAGCCTTGATACTCTTCGTTTCAACGGCCCTGTTCGGCGAGTGGTATTTCGGAACGGATCAGGAAAAGAAACGCTTCAGGATCCTACTGGCTTTTGCCTCGGCGGCTTCAACAGGCATACTTTCCTCGGAGAACTGGCTGCTTTTCGTGTTTTTCCTGGAGATCCTAACCCTTTCGCTCTGGAGCATGATATCAATGAAGGATACCAGGGCCGCCATGGTTTACCTCCTCTCGCAACTGGCTGCCGCGGGCCTGATACTGGTTGGAACAGCCGGAGTCTACTCTCATACCGGTTCTCTTGCCATTGGCCCCGTGCCCGAACCATGGAAGGTATTCTTCATGGCCGGATTCGGGATCAAGGCAGCCTTCCCGCTGCTCCACTTCTGGCTTCCCGAAGCCCACGGCAAGGCCCCTTCCCCTGCCAGCGCCCTGCTTTCCGGATTCGCAGTCAAAACCGGCATCCTGGGGCTGATCAGGGCATTCCCGGAACCCTTTGCGCCTCTCGTTCTCACTGGTACGGTCATGGCCCTGTTCGGGGCATTCATGGCGATTTTCCCGAGGGACATAAAGAGGGTCCTTGCCTACTCGACCATGAGCCACCTGGGATTCATGACCGCAGCGACAGGTGCGGGGGCGGCTTCCGTGGCGGCAGCCTATGCCTTTTCCCACGCCATTTTCAAGGGGACCCTTTTCCTGTCTGCCGGCGTCATTGAAAAAACTTTCGGGAGCAGGGATATATCCGCCCTTAAGGGAGCCGGAAGGATCCGCTTCGCAGCAGTCGCGCCGCTGGCGGCAGGTGCCTTTTTCGCTGCCGGGCTCCCCGGAACGGCATCGTACCTGCTGAAGGACTCGGTCATATCCTCCCTGGGAACAACGGTTCAATGGTGGCAGCCGCTTCTGCTAACCGTGGCCGGGATGATGGCGGCCGGCTACCTGCTGAACATCACGGCACCTCTTTTCTTCAGGAGCAACATGAACAGACCTGCCATACATGAGGAAGGGAAAGAAGTCATCTTCGCCGTGCTTGCCGTAACCACCCTCCTGATGGTACTCGCGGCCGATTCCTTCCTCCCCTCTATCCTGCATCCGGTCCGGTTCGATACAGGTATAACCCCCGCGCCAGGTAAGCTGGGCCCGTTCATGGCCAGCGTAGCGGCAGGCGTTTTGATCTTTCTCTTCAGGCTAAGGCTTCCGGGGATCCCTGAACGGGGACTCCCCGACATCAGGGTCTACCTTTCAATGGATGAGGGCCCTTTATGCGCCTTCAACAGGGTTTCGGGATGCTGTCACCCGGGCCGTCTGAACACTTTCGTCTTCGTGGCCCTGGCCTTCCTGGTGATCCTGATGCTGACACTCTAGAAAGAGGAACCGATGATGTTCGATACAGCTCATGACCTTTTCAGGATAGATACTTTTTCAATGGTCATGTCGGCCCTTGTCATTTTCATGACTGCGTCAGTCTCGATCTACAGTCTCGGTTACTGCGGGGAGAAAACCTCCCTGAGGAGGCTGGTCTTCTTTGCCTCTCCCTGGCTATTCTGCCTCTTCTCCTGCCTGGGAGTAATGTCGGGAAACTGGCTGATGTTCACCATATTCGTCGAGCTGTCTTCGCTGGCGCTCTTTTTCATCGTCATCCTTCAGGACTCCGGAGCAGGCAGGCTCTACATCTTTTCCCAGCTTTTCGGTGCCGGCTTTCTGTTGACAGGAACTGCCCTGCTTGGTGCCCAAACCGGGACCACCACGATAGGCCCGGTCCCGGGCAACATACTATGGCTGTTCCTGACAGGACTCGGCGTCAAGGCTGCTTTTCCGGTACTTCACTTCTGGCTTCCCCAGGTTCACGGGAAGGCCCCGACGCCGGCAAGCGCACTTCTTTCGGGATTTGCAGTAAAAATCGGGGTCTTCGGTATCTCGAGGCTAGTATCCCCCGATACCGGGACGGACCTTCTCTTCCTGGGTTCTGTCATGGCCCTTTACGGAGTAGGGCAGGCCCTTCTTCAGCATGACGCCAAGAGGCTGCTGGCATACCATACGGTAAGCCAGCTGGGATATATCGTTACAGCTTTCGGAGCGGGGACCGGTCTGGGCATAGCCGCCGGGTTCTTTCACACCGTTGCTCATGCCCTGTTCAAGGGCCTGCTTTTTCTCTCCATTGGCACCCTGGAAAAGGTCTACGGCACAAAGGACCTGGGAAAACTTGGAGGAGCCGCCAGGGAAATGCCGCTGACATTCCTCCTGTTTATGGTGGGGGCCCTGGCCATTTCCGGCTGCCCCGGTTTCAGCGGGTACGCCAGCAAGGCCATGATAAAGTCCGCCCTTTACGAAGTATCCAACCCTGTATGGTACTGGGCCCTTCAGATAGCGGGAGTGGGAACGGTAATTTCCTTCTGCAAGGTGGGTTTTTTCGCCTTTGGGAGCGAACGTGTCCAACAGGGGGATCCTGACCGGGAGCAGATGGCAGGCGGCAGAAAGGATCTTCTTCGAAACCTGGGGATGCTTTTCCCTGCGGCTGCAACGATCGTCCTTGGTATCCTGCCGGGTTTTTTCACCAGCCTGGGAGGCCTGGATACAGTCCTCGTTTTCGGCATGAAGAACCTCCTGCCGGCAGCGGCTACCCTTGCCCTTGGGGTGTTGATATTCCTGATATTGAGAAAATGGTTCACACCTGGAACGCACGATATTCCCGATATCGACACCCTTATATCAAAGGGGCGGGAATGTTCGACCCCGGTGTTCATCGCCATGCAGTCGATGAACTGCGGGCTCCTTCGTTTTTACATCGCGGTGGTTGTGGCGGCGGGTTTGGCTCTTTTCGTTCTTGTCTAGGCGGCGGGGAAACCAGTAAAAAGCAGAAACCAGAAAGGAATGGTCTGAATGAATCCAGATGAGAAAAGAGCCAGGGAGATAATCGTCCCAGCCGGATACGCCAGGGCCTTCGAGGTCAGGAAGGGGGATACTTTCACCGTGACCGACGCGGAGGGGGGTCAGATAGCCGACCTGGTGGCCTTCAACGCTCACGACACGGCCGAAAGGCTTTCCTCGTCTCACACACGCCTGGCCCTGCACTCGATAAGGTTCAAAGTGGGCGACTCGCTGAGGACAAACCTACGCCGGCCCATGATGGAGATCATAAAGGACACCGTCGGAACCCACGACATGCTTGTCCCGGCATGCGACGAACAGAGATACCTCGTCGACTACGGCGTGAAAAATCACAGAAGCTGTGTGTCCAACTTCGAAGAGGTCCTCGTCCCATGGAAGATAGAACGGAGCGGAATACCGGATCCCCTGAATATCTTCGAGAATGCCGCCATCGATCAGGACGGTTCCCTGGTACACCTTCCGGTCTTGTCAAAGCCCGGCGACCATATCACCTTCAGGGCACTGATGGACCTGGTCTGTGCCGTATCGGCCTGTCCCATGGACCTGAACATCACCGGCGGGGAGAGGATAACGGACATACTGGTCACCATAGGCAATTGACAGGTTGGATGATCCGAAAGCCTGACAGGGAACCTGCCGCCTAGAACTCCCTGCTGTCGTAGGCCCAGTGGAGCAGGGCCTGGCGCTGCCTGCTCCGGCAATGGAGATCTCCCTGGAAGCAGTTCTTCCTGATCTGGGCAATATGCCTGGTCATGGCCTTCCAGCGCGCTATCTGCCTGGAGTCGTCGGGGCACCTGCGGCCCATGTAGTAGCGGCAGTACCACTGGAACCATCCCCTGGGATCCTCGTGGTATATCCACCCCTTCTGGCGCCAGTAAGAAAGGGGTTTTGAGGCGTTAACCCCGAAGAGGTTCAGTGCGGCATCGTGGCGTTCATGGCAAAGTTGGGCCTTTTCGAACCACGGGGACGGAAATTCGGCCCGGCAGTCGGTCATGTATTTGCCGCCGAAGATGCCCAGTTCCAGCATCTGCGAGGGTGTAAGGTCGGGTCGGAAATCGGGGTGAAAGTTCTTACCAGCAGGCTCGGACAATTCATAGGTATAGCCCTGCTGCATGAGGTCGTTCACCACAATGATTTTATGCACCTTACACCCCCTGTATTGACGGACGCTTGATTACGTTTACTTGCAGGGGAAAACCGGGAGGCGCTCCAGGTAGACCAGGTCGGCCCCGTCGTAGCCCCCCTCCTCCAGCAGGACAGCGGCTTTGCAGACAACATGGGCTCCAGCTTTCTCGAGAAGCCTCTGGACGGCCCTCAGGGACCCTCCGGTGGAGACAACGTCGTCCACAACGCACACTCTTTTCCCTTCTATCTTCTTTCGGTCTACTCCATCCAGTACCAGTATCTGCTTGCCCTGGGTCGTGATCGAACTTACATCTTCGACGAGAGGGTCTTCCATGTAGCTTTTGACGGATTTGCGGACCGTCACGTAATTGACGCCCAGCCTCCGGGCTATTGAGTGCGTCAGGGGTATCCCCTTGGCCTCAAGGCAGACAAGCATCTCGATCCTGTCCGCCGGGAGCCTTGAAGTCAGCTCATCTGCGCTCTTTTCGATCAATTCCGTATCGCCGAGCATTACAAAGGATGCAATGACAAGGTTGTCGGCAACTTTTACCTTGGGTAGCAGCCTGGTAACTCCCGCCACCTTCAGTTCATAGGAACCGTTGCTCACAGCCCGAACACCACCTTTATGGCAAGGCCTGCCACCAGCCCGTAGAATGGGTTCCACCTTGCGGAAACCAGGACC
>CAZAMZ010000073.1:0-7805 GCA_964486375.1 uncultured Synergistaceae bacterium
TCCAGTATCTCAGACCGGTGAAAATATGGAGGGAGGACGAATCCCATTCCTTTACGCGCAGACCCCAGGCAGCCTGAAGCCTCGTCGTCGTGGCGGCTACGTCCGTGAAAAGCGATGGGGATACCTGTTGGCTGCCCGAAATGTCCAGATACATGCCGTCGAAAAAGAAGTACTGCTTTTCCTTGTGCCCCTGCAAGGTGAGCATACCCGAGGCGTCCATGTTCGAAAGGATGTCGGAGAAGCCCAGGCTGACGCGCGCCTTGTGCCCCTTGACGCCAAGCGTTCCGTTGAGGCCGGAGAACCAGACGTACGACGTCGTGGAAAAGGTCCAGTCGGAGGGAACATCGTTTTCTGATGCCTCGAGAGGCGAAAGCCCTAATACAGGAAGAAAAAAGACCAGAAGAAGAGACAAAAAAATTCGGCTCGTTCGTTCCACATACATCACTCCCCGTTGGTGGCTTATAGCCCGGTGCACTATACTCTATTCGAGGTGTTTAGTCCACGTTATAAAACTGTTGGCTTTCCTTGAAGGGTTAAAGGACCACTCTGTCTGCATTTTTTGAAAAAACTTCCGATTTTTTACTTAGCATCGGTTGAAAGGCAAAACCAGATCTTTCCATTCGATCTAAGAATGACGTCCAAAGCGGTTGTTGACCTCGTATTCACGGTTCGCAGTTAAAAGATATCGGGCCTTCCGGGTAATAAGTCGTGATGGAAGCCTGAGTCCGCAATCCGGCCTGAATAGTTTGACGGGGCAATATATATGGTCCTATGATCATGTGGTTCCGCACGATCAAAGAGAGAGAAAGAGAGTAATTTTTTATTTCCGGTCTCTCCAGCCCGCAGAGAGACAAGAGACAGAGGGTGGACCATGGCGACAAGATCTGCCGTTGTTCTTGCCTATTTTGCCCTAATTCTCCTGATAGGGCTGCTGGCCCGTTCCAGAGGCAAAACCACGCCCGATGACTTTTTCCTGGCAGACCGCAAGCTTGGAACATTTCTTCTGCTTGCCACTATGGCGGCAACAAATTTCTCGGCTTTCACCGTCTTCGGGACTTCTGGTGCAGGCTACAGGGACGGTTATGCCTTTTTCCCGATCATGGGTTTCGGAACCGGTTTCATGGCCCTTAGTTTCTGGGTCCTCGGCCGGAAAATTCGGGAAAAAGGGATCATCCATAAGGCGATAACGCCATCGGAGCTTGTCGGTTCAATTTACCGCAGCCCGTTCCTTTCACTGCTTTTCGCCCTGGTGATGATCGCCTTTACGATACCTTACCTGGCCTTGCAGCCGATGGCCGCGGGATATGCACTGGAAGAGCTGCTGGGACTGCCTTACATGTGGGGATGCGGCATTGTTACTGCCATTATCGTCGCCTATACCCTCCTTGGCGGCATGAGGGCCGTCGTTTGGACAGACCTGTTCCAGGGCATCTTTCTTGCCGTGCTTCTTATGATAGCTTTGGGAACGGTATCGGCACATTATGGGGGTTTTGTCGCCGCAAACCGGGTGGTGATGGCCTCCAGACCTGATCTTTTCTCACGCCCCGGTGGGGCCGGTACATACACCACAGGCATCTGGTTCAGCTACATGCTTCTGTGGTTCCTCTGCGACCCCATGTTCCCCCAGCTTTTCCAGCGTTTCTTCTCCGCCAGGAACGAACGGGCCATATCGGCAACAATGCTATTCTACCCCCTGATATGCACGGTTATCTTTTTCCTTCCCGTGTCGATGGGGGTCCTGGGACACCTCTCTTTTCCCGGGCTTTCCCACGCCCGAAGCGACAGGATCCTGCCCCTGTTGCTGACCGCTATCTCGGGGGACTTCATGGCATCCCTCATCCTGGCGGCTGCCCTTGCCGCTCTCATGTCCACGATGGATTCCCAGCTTCTGACCCTGAGCTCCATATTCAGCAGGGATATCCTGCCTCTTTTCAGCAAAAGGAGAGAGCATGACGATATCTCCGGGAAGGCTTTCGTGGTCATCCTGGCCGCAGCAGGGCTTATGCTGGCCTACAGGCCTCCTGCCACCATATTGATGCTGGCTACACAGACTTTTTCCGGTCTGGCCGTCCTTTTTCCAACGGTTTTTTTCGGGCTTTACCTGAAAAGGGTATTCCCTTCTGCAGCGATTATTTCCATTCTTTGCGGTGAGTCTGTCCTGCTTGCCTTCCACACGGGATGGTTGTCAACAAAGGCTGTACTCCCTGTGGTATGGGTTATGGCTGCAGCATTCACTTCATTCATTGCAGTGCACGTTCTGATGGCATGGAGGAACGGATCTTTTGGTGTGGCCTTTCCTTATTGGCTTCAGAACCGCTATATCTACCTTTCCGCGGGGATCTTCCTTCTTGCGATGGATCTCTGGAACTGGGGAAAGTCCCTTCCCGTGTTCTTCGGAGTCCCATTCTGGGCATGGTACTTCGTGATCCTTTCAGCACTCCAGACACTCCTGATGTACCGGATGGCAATTACAGAAAAATCTGGCCCTGGAGCTCCTGATAAGCCATAGTCCCGTTTGCTGTTTACTCTATCCCCGCATACTCCAGGAACAGATCCAGCCTGCGAGCCATGCGTTCCCTGTCGAGGAAGCCAGTGCTGGTGCGGACTTTGAACATCTTCTCCGGGATCGTTATACACGCCGGGTCAAAACCGAACTTCTTTTTCAGCCTGTATTTGGCCTTCAGGGTTTCGGCCCCGAATTGTTTCAGTCTGTCAGGAGACCAGTCCAGCCCCAGCGCACCAAGGCCATCGGAAATGACCTGGACATCGTAGACCCCCCTGGCAAAGAGGCAGGCTACAAGCGAGTTCAACACCATCCTCCACTGTGCCTCCTCCACCTGCATCCGGACCTGATCCTCCAGGGGCATGTCTTTCATAAGCAGTTTCTGGTCGAGGCTGTAGCCGTTGTCGTCAAGGTGGGAGTGCCTGACCCCGGCGATCCATGTCATCACGGCGTTCTCTCCCGTCAGGTAGCCTGCGGGTTCAAGCCCGCCATAGTGCATGGCGAAATACTCTCCTCCGTACTTCGTGGCGCAGAAGGCGGTACCCTTTTCGAGATCCCTGAAGAATCCTCTTTTTCCCTCGGCTATTCTTTGCATTGCTTCCAGATAGGATCGGGTATCTCCGAAGGAGAGGGAGAGTCCCTCCGTTTCACCTTCTCCTATGGTCCCCGACAGGAAGGCCTCCGTAGCCCAGGCGAGGGTGTTTCCCATGCTCATGCAGTCCCAGCCCTGCTTTTCGATGAAAGATATCAGCCTGAGGATCTCCTGCGGGGTGGAGATGCTCAACTGGGTCCCAAGAGCGAAAATGGGTTCGTAATCATAGGAGACCCGGACGGTGCTGTAGTGGGCTGGAGCGAACTTCTCCCTTAGTTCTGCCACCTGGATGCAGCCGCAGGGGCAGTGGGCACAGGCTATGTGCTGGACGTTCACTTCCTCGAGGAAAGCCTCGCCGGAGATCTTTGCGGCGTTCTCGAAGAAACCCTGGGTGAAGTTCCGGGTGGGAAGGCCACGGATAGCGTTCAGGGGAAGCACGTTGGCGGGGGTCCCCAGTTCGTGGTACTTTTTCATCTCGTCGGAACGGACCACCCTGTCGTAAAGGGTCTGGTAGATAGAGCCATAGGCTTTGGTGTCGTGGATTGCAACAGAACCCTTGCCGCTGACGGCAATGGCCTTGAGGTTCTTTGATCCCATAACGGCGCCCAGCCCCAGGCGGCCGAAGTGGCGCGAACTGTCCACCGTCGCGCATGCCATCGGGGAAAGCCTTTCGCCTGCCGGGCCTATCCTGACTATGGAAAGTTTCCTCCCCTTCTGTTCGAGGGCTTCGCGGAGTATTCTGTCCGTGGCCGGGGCCGACTGCCCCCAGAAGGTTCCTGCAGACCGGACTTCCGCCTCCTGTCCGTCGATATGCAGAAAGACAGGCCGTTCCGAAGTACCGGTGATCACCAGGGCATCTATCCCCGTCTCTCTAAGCGCCGCCGCGAATCGACCCCCTGCATGGGATTCGCCAAGTTCGCCCGTCATGGGCGAGCGAAAGAGAGCCACGGTCTTGGTTGCAGCCGGGTAAAGGGCGCTAAAGGGACCGATGGCGAAAATAACCGGTGCCTCGGGCGCAAGAGGGTCGGCGTCGATTTGCCCGTGTCTTGCGAGCAGTTCAGTAGCGACGGCTGTCCCGCCCATAAGTTCCTTAAACAGGACGCTGTCCTCCTCTACCCTGCTCTTTCCGGTAGTAAGGTCGGTAAACAGTATCCTTCCCTGCATGCTACTCACCTTCCCCATACGGGGTGCGCTCCACAAGGGCTATAACGCCGTTGGGGCAATAGGCCACGCACTGACCGCAGAAGATGCACGGAATAGGGACTCCTTCCTCCTCGTCCCACTGAAGGGCGGCTATGGTACAGGCCTTTACGCAGGCTCCACAGGATATGCATTTACCCCGCTCCAGCCGCACCCCCCCGCCCGGAGCAGTTGTCAGTGCCCCCGTGGGGCACGCGGCAGCACAGTCCGGACTGGTGCATCTCGAGCAGACACGGATAGAGAAGGCCCCTTCGGTACCCGAATAGGCCCGGACGCGCATGGCCGATTTGCCCGTACCCCCGAGGCCTTTCAGTTTGCGCGTGCAAGCGTACATGCAGCTAAGGCATCCAATGCACCTGTCGCGGTTAACTACTTTCAGCAATTTCTCTCTCATTTGTTTTTCCCCGCTGGTCATCTGCAAGCTTTAAAATATTACAATGGTTTATGAAAAAGGATACCACCAACCGCTCAAAACCCTGAAGGGATACTCATCAGGCAAAAAACCTTCACCAGGAACCTGTTACAGGAAGGAGCGAAAATGATGACCAATATTTCCCCCGAGATTCAAAGGCAGGTACTGGTCTTCCAGAAGACGGAGATAACCGAATACCACATCTACCGGAGACTGGCCAGGAGAATGACAGGCAAGAACCGGGAGGTTCTCGAGAAGATAGCCCTGGACGAGAAGCGCCACGCCGGGATCTGGCAGAATTACACCGGTGTGGAGGTGGGGCCGGCAAGGATAATGATGTTCTTCCACCTTCTGCTGGCCTGGGTTTTCGGGATCACCTTCTCAATAAAGATAATGGAACGGAACGAGGAATCGGCCGAGGCGGCCTACGGATCAATTGCCGATACTGTTCCCGAGGCAAGGCAGATAATGCACGAAGAGGAGGAGCACGAGAAGGCGCTGATGGACCTCCTGGATGAGGAGCGGCTGAAGTACATAGGTTCCATGGTGTTGGGACTCAACGACGCCCTGGTGGAGCTGACAGGGGCGCTTGCGGGATTCACCTTTGCCCTCGCCGACGGCAGGGTCGTAGGTGTTGCAGGGATAATCACAGGCGTTGCCGCCACGCTTTCCATGGGGGCCTCGGAGTTCCTGTCACAGCGTTCCGAAGGCGGGGATCTCAATCCTCTCAAGGCTGCCATCTATACGGGGATCGCCTACCTTATCACCGTAACTCTGCTTGTGGCACCGTTCTTTATTTCAGGAAACGTTTACCTTGCACTGTTGTGGTCTCTTTTCCATGCCTTGCTGGTGATCCTTTTCTTCTCATACTTCGTATCGGTTGTAAGGGATGCCCCGTTCCGCCCGGCATTCCTGGAGATGGCAGCCATCAGCTTCGGGGTGGCCGCCGTATCTTTCCTGATAGGACTGGCGGCAAGAAGGTTCCTGCCCGTGGATATTTAGAGGAGGCGACTATTATGGGGAAAAAGACATTGTGCATCAAAAACGCTTCAGTATGGACTGCTGACCCGGCCAGGCCGAGGGCCGATGCCATTATTGTCGATGGAACAATCATCACCGCTGCAGGCACACTTGAGGAATTATCAGGGCACCCTTCAGCAGAAAAGTCAGAATGGGTAGATGCAGGAGGGGCAACGGTGATCCCGGGGATCACCGACTCTCACATGCACCTTACGGCACTTTCGAGGCAGCGATCGGCCCTGTCGCTTTTCGAGGCCCCTTCGAAGAAAGCCCTTCTCGAGATTATCCTTGAACGAGCCGCCAGGTCCGCGCCCGACGAGTGGATCTACGGAGTCCGTTTTGACAACTCCAGGTGGGAGGACACATCACTACCGACGCTGGAAGAACTGGATGGTCTCGGCATTCCCAACCCGGTTCTTCTGCTGCGTGTCTGCGCTCATCTTCACGTGGTCAATTCCAGGGCACTCCAGGAGGCTGGGCTTTCAGAGAAAGACATCTCCGGTGCGGGTGTAGTCAGAGACGAAAAGGGGTGTTTTACGGGTGCCCTGCACGAAAGCTTTGCACATCCCATAGTTGAAGCAATGAAGAAGGGAACTGCCGGCGGGACCAGGGAAGCGAAACATCTCCGGGAGGCCATGATGGAACTGGCTTCCCAGGGCATCACTTCTGTCCATACATGCAGCGCGGCAACTTACGGCCTGGAAGAAAATATCGAGGCTTACCGCTACCTCCATGCTGCTGGGGACCTTCCGATCAGGATGCGCCTCTACAGCGATCAAGCGGTCCCCGGGTGGGAGGAAAGCGGCCAGGGCGATGACTGGCTCTGCTACGGGGGAAGAAAATTCTTCCTGGACGGCTCCCTGGGGGGAAGGACCGCGGCGATGACATTCCCCTACGAGGACGATCCATCTGCAAGGGGAATGCTTAACATGGATACAAACTTGTTCCGTGACCTGGTACGAAAGGAACACATGGCAGGGAACCAGGTACAGGTCCACGCCATAGGAGACGCGGCCATCGACCAGTTCATCGATGCTATGGAAGAAATCAGGGACCTGGGACCTCTTCCTGGCAACCTGCACCACAGGATCGTCCATCTGCAGGTCTGCCGTCCGGACCAGATGGACAGCCTGACACGCCTCGGTGCTGTATGCGACATTCAACCAGTATTTGTGCCCAGCGATATACACATTACGGAACCCCGCATAGGGGAGAGAAGGCTTGGATGGGCCTACGCCTGGAAGGATATGCTGAACAAGGGACTGCTTCTGACCGGGTCGAGCGATGCCCCGGTGGAACCCACCAACCCCTGGAGGGGGATCTGGGCTGCCGTCAACAGGACCGAAGACGACGGAACACCACGAGGCGGATGGCTTCCGGACCAGACCCTGACCCTTGACGAAGCCCTTGCTCTCTATACGTTCAACCCGGCAAAGGCTGTGGGGATCGATCGACGTTCTGGTTCAATAAAGCCTGGAATGGCCGCCGACCTTGTCATCCTTGACCGGGACATCCACAGGATCCCGAAGGAAGAACTCCGGGAAGTAAAACCGGTCATGACGATCACAGGGGGAAAGGTCCGGTTTGTTCGTGAAGCGTGAAGCGTAACTCGTGACTCGTGACTCGAAAAACCCAGGAAGCATAAGACATACGTCAGGCATCAGGAAGTTCAAGAGATCAACAACGTGAACGGTGAACGGCATGGACAGCAGCTTGTCATTCTGAGGACCAACGGGACCTAGAATCCGGGTCGGAACCAGATCCTTACCCTGGCAAAGTTCGCCGGGCACCTTGTCGTCACTTCGTTCCTCAGGATGACAAGCATTACAGTTCACGGGGTTTTGGGTTTTCGAGTCACGAGTCACAAGTCACGAGTTACGAATTCACATAAACCTCTCAAACCGCTCCTTTGTCGCTTTGCAGATGGGACAGACTTCGGGAGGGTTGTCCCTGGCTGCGAGGTAACCACATACCTTGCACCGCCAGACAGGGAACGGAAGTGACCCCTTGCCCTCACCTGAGGGATCTTCCTGCGGCCTCTTCCTGGCAGCTTCCCTCTCCTCACGTCCCGGTCTTCT